>CAYUZC010000015.1:0-3166 GCA_964449525.1 uncultured Ruminiclostridium sp. | reverse complement strand
ACGGCCGTTATGTCAGCACTATTGACCAGAATTATTGTTTCTACACTAATGATACTGGTTGCTTTCAAAATAAGAACTTTTTCAGAATTCATGCGTAGATGGGGAATGATGATTCTATCGGCCTTTTTGCTTGCGGGGTGTACATATGCTCTATCAAGTTTTTTAGATGGAGGAGCAGTTTCTCGGGCAGGATTCATGTATATCAGCCCTCAAGGGATACTCAAGGCTTTTTTATTCTCGGCGGGACTTTGTATTGTCTTGGTAAGACCTATCGGAAGGATTCTTTCAGGAAAGGCTTTCAAGGAAGGTTCAATAGTTCCGGTTTATATCAGAGTAGAGGATAAATCGGTTCGTTTTTACGCATTGGTTGATACGGGAAACTCTCTGATTGATCCCATAACCGGTTATCCGGTAATGGTTGTGGAAGCAGATTCGATAAAAGGTATTCTACCTACAGAAGTATATGAATCAGTAGTATCAAATAATATGGGATTATACACTAATAACGGCGAAAGTACTTGGCTTAATCGTATTCACCTTATTCCTTTCAAATCCATCGGGAAGGAAAATGGTATGTTGACAGGTTTTCGACCGGATAATATCCGAATCGGACAAGAAGGATCATTTAAAGAAATAAATGATGTAATAGTAGGAATATGTGGCATGAAATTATCGGGAAGCGACAAATATTCTGCACTTGTAGGACCGGCTATGCTCTCAAAGATTTAACTTCACGGTAACAAAAGAGCGATTATTCAACTGTGCCACAATGAAGGGAGAAATAACATGTTTGATAAGATGTTTGGATTCATAATCACACTGGTAAAAAATCAGAACCAGGGTAAGGGTAATGGGATATTCTATATTGGGGGCAATGAGATACTTCCGCCACCATTAAAGCCAACCGAGGAAGCTTCGCTTCTCAGTATGCTGGGAGATGGGGATATGTCGGTCAAGAGAACTCTAATAGAGCGAAACCTGAGGCTAGTAGTCTATATTGCCCGGAAATTTGAAAATACAGGGATAGACATAGAGGATTTAACATCTATAGGAACTATAGGCCTTATAAAGGCTATTAATACCTATAATCCCAGTAGGAACATAAAGCTTGCTACATATGCTTCGAGATGTATTGAAAATGAAATTCTGATGTATCTTAGAAAAAACAGCAGGGCAAAAAGCGAAGTGTCGTTCGAGGAGCCTTTAAATGTCGACTGGGATGGCAATGAGCTTCTTCTTTCTGATATTTTAGGTACCGACAGCGATATTATTCAAAGAAATCTTGAGGAGGAAACAGACAAGAAACTTTTGGTAAGCGCTATGAATAAATTAAGTGGCAGAGAAAAACGAATTATGGAGTTGAGATTCGGGTTAAACAATCATTTGGAAAAAACCCAAAGAGAGATATGCAGAATGCTCTAACTCGCTTGTCAAGGCTATATTAAAATATTTTCATCTAAAAAATTAGAATAAAACACACCCCATAAGATAAGACTGTTATTTGTACAGATTAGATGACAGTCAGAAAGAGGTGTGTTGATTTTTATGAACAAAGTAGAGATTTGCGGTGTCAATACATCAAAGCTGCCCCTTCTATCAAGCAGTAAAATGGATGAGCTTATGAAAAAAATAAAGAAAGGTGATAAAGACGCCAGGGAAGAATTTATACAAGGTAATTTAAGATTAGTTTTAAGCGTCATTCAAAGATTCGGAAACAGAGGGGAGAATGCGGATGATCTTTTTCAGGTAGGTTGCATCGGGCTTATCAAAGCAATTGACAATTTTGACGTAACACAAAATGTGAAATTTTCAACTTATGCAGTGCCCATGATAATAGGCGAAATAAGAAGATATTTAAGAGATAATAATCCAATACGTGTAAGCCGTTCTTTGAAGGATATAGCGTATAAGGCTTTGCAGGCAAGAGAAAAAATAATAGGAAAAGAATCAAGGGAACCCAATATTACTGATATATCTAAAGAGCTCGGAGTTTCAAAGGAAAATGTAGTAATGGCTCTGGATGCTATACAGGAACCAATTTCATTATTTGAATCAGTATATCATGACGGTGGTGATGCTATTTTTGTAATGGATCAGGTTAAGGATGAAAAGAATAATGACGACAAATGGCTTGAAAGCATTTCTATAAGTGAGGCTATGAGCAAGCTTAGCGAAAGAGAGAAAAAAATAGTAGATTTACGTTTTTATCAAGGACGTACCCAGATGGAGGTAGCTGATGAAATCGGAATATCTCAGGCCCAAGTCTCAAGACTGGAAAAGTCAGCCTTAAAGCATATGCAGAAATATGTATAAATGATATAATTAAATGAGGGTAAGCCCTCATTTTTTTATTGAAGGTCGTTACACTGTTTACAAGGAGCGCAGCGACGAAGGAAACAGTAGTAACACCCATGCAAGGCTTGCCCAAGAAGACAAGCGGTAGCGAAGACAGATTGGCAGCAAGCTACTGCTGAAGGTCGTTACACTGTTTACAAGGAGCGCAGCGACGAAAGAATGTTCAGGAATCTTGGCAAAAATCTTTGGTTATAATGGAATGAGGCTTTCATATCAATAAAAGAATAAAAGTAAATAGGACAATATGACGATAGATTTAATAGCAATAAAAATATAAAATTATAAAAGGAGAGCTTATGAAATGTCCATACTGTTCCTTTGACGAAGATAAGGTAATAGATTCACGACCTACTGATGAAGGCGCTACCATAAGGCGGAGAAGAGAGTGCTTAAGTTGTCATAAGCGCTATACAACTTACGAAAAAGTAGAAAACATGCCAATTATGGTAATTAAGAAGGATGGTTCAAGGCAAGCATATGACAGAGAGAAAGTCCGTAAGGGTATTCTCCGGGCTTGCGAGAAAAGATCTGTCTCAATAGATCAGATCGAAAAAATCCTAGATATAATAGAAGGACAAATAAATAATTCTCTGGAACGAGAGGTTACTAGTGAATTTATTGGAGAGCTGGTTATGGAGAAACTCAGGGAGCTTGATGAGGTGGCGTATGTCAGATTTGCATCGGTATACCGCCAATTTAAGGACATCAATACATTTATGAACGAGTTGAATAAGCTTTTGCATGATAACGAGAATAAAGATTTTCCCAGCCTCTTAGGTGGCAGGTAGGGATTATTATCTCAGGCGGGGAC
>CAYUZC010000014.1:15236-16689 GCA_964449525.1 uncultured Ruminiclostridium sp. | reverse complement strand
TCTGATTCTCTATTAATTATCAATTTCTATATTTCCCGCATCTTTCCTTTATTTTGAAGCATGTACCGATGAAAAAACAAACCCCCTCCCAAATCGTTTAGGAGGGGGTTACTCTTTTATTCTATTATTTACTTCTTATTTACCTCAAGCATAACCGTTGTTCTATATGTTTTTGATGTATCTACCATTATCATAATCGTTATATTACTGTATCCTTCCGCATCACACATGTACATAATGCCATCATCAATATCCATGGTACTGGGTTCGGTTTCAAGCTTGTTTATATATTCTCGTTGATAGAATTCGAGAACCTCATCATATTCTTTCTCGGTTCCATAAATAATTCGGACATTCTTCTTATTATCGTTTTCAAATACATTAATAATATTTATATCTGACATAACGGGAATTTCATCAGCAGGAAATGAGTCGGGTAATTCTAAATCTGTCCCCATTTGTCCCATTATACCACCTAGACCTCCAAGATTGCCCGATTCACCTTCACTATCTTCTTTGGAAGATGTACCCGAATTATCCTCAGCCTTTTCTTTCAACTCCTCAATTTTTTCAATAGTCTCATCATATTGTTTGTTGTCTCCAGTTGGTACTCCCAGCAATAGACCTTCAAAATGCTTTCCGATATTGAAAGATGGAACATCTACGCGCACCTTTCCTGAGTTAATAGTTATTTTCATAGGTATTGGTGATGATCCTGATACATTTTCATTATGTCCGCCACTAACGCTACCTTCTTGTTTGCCCTCTAAATATGGATTTAAAACACCTGCTCCTGTCATTTCGGGACTTAACAGAGCCATGCTCTCATATTTTACAAGGGGCGCAATACCAATTTCACCTTCTTTTACACCATAATTGGAATAATTCTCTATATCATAGGAAACAACATCAAAGCTGATATTGTCGCCATAGGCATTGAGGTCAAAACCACCTGTCATTTCTACAGCTTCATTGGAAAATTCGGATATGTCCAGCTTAACTCCAATATATGCCGCACCATGATATGTTCCTGAAACATCGGTACCTCCTTCTTTTTCAGCTATGAGAACCAAAGTATATTCCACGGTCATTTCATCTTTTTTTACTGGAATAGTTTGATCAACCTTCAATACCCAATTGCATTCGAGAAGTTCACCATTTTTACCGGATGGTGAATCATTGCCTCCTGTGCCTCCCGCATTTCTTGAACATCCTGAAGAAATAAAAACAAAAAACAGAGTCATAATCAAGATAAAGGCTCCAGCTCGTTGCTTCATGATATTTTACCTCTCACTCTTGAATTTTATACTCTTTTTATACCACAAATTATATTTAAATGCCATATATTTCTGATTTTTTGTAAAAACTTAGCTTCTTAATTTCGTGATTTAATGCGTCTACAAAATAAACTGACAACTCTAAATACTGTTCAACTTAATACTTTCAGCAATAA
>CAYUZC010000014.1:0-15216 GCA_964449525.1 uncultured Ruminiclostridium sp. | reverse complement strand
TCAGTCGATGATTAACACCTGATTTGGATAGTGTCGGACTTAGCATTTGTCCAAGCTCAGCTAAGCTTACTTCAGGGTTTTCAAGGCGTAAGCCCGCTATTTCACGTAGATTCTCAGGTAGAGCTTCTAAGCCTTTTACATCAGCTATAAGCTTAATATTATCTACCTGGCGCAAAGATGCGTTTACTGTTTTCCCGAGGTTTGCGGTTTCGCAGTTCACTATACGGTTAACCTGATTACGCATATCCTTCAATATTCTTATGTTTTCGAGCTTCATAAGTGCGTTGTGAGCTCCGATTACATTAAGAAAATCAACTATTTCCTGGCCTTCCTTAAGGTACACTAAATAATGTCCTTTTCTTACTATATGCCTTGATTCAACATCGAACTCTTTTAATAAGTCTATATATTCCATAGCAAGAATTAAATCCGGAAAAGTAATCTCCAAGTGGTATGAGCGATCCGGGTCGGATATTGACCCGGTGGCCATAAAACAGCCTCTTAAATAAGCTCTTTTACAACATCTGTTATCTATCTCAATTTTCTCATATATCAATTTTTCACCGTTTTCAATAAGAGAAATACCCATCTTTTTTAGAATCATCTTCATTTCATCTCCAAGTAAATGGGTAAATTCCAAGCGGTATACCGTATGAGTGCGAAAACGCCTGGTTTTTAGAATGAAAATATTAGGGCTGTTTTTATATAGCTCCTTAACACTCGAATATAGATGTCTTGAAAGGGATGCATTTTCAGTGATAAAAAGCACTCTCGACTTATCCTTATATTTCTTAATAGCAATACCTGCCCTGATAAGACCTGTTAGTTCATATTCTTTACAACAAATATCAGAGTTCTCAATTCTGGTCAGCTCGTGTTTAATATCCATTGAAAATGACAAAGTGCATCCCCCTTGAGTAATTATGTAAGCTTATGAATTTTTGTTAATTCCATAATAGTCTGAGCCAAAAGATCCGAATCATGCCGTGCTAAATCTTTTCGTATTTTGACAAGATTCCTTTCTAACAAATGAACCCCAAGCTTTTTGATGGCTTGGTTATCAATGACCACCGGGTTTGAACCATCCTCTTGATATTTTTTGAGAATATCAGTTTGAATCTTTCCGTTGTTTGCAATACAAACATCTATAATAGGTGTACTAACATGTTTATATATTGCTTCAATATGATCCCCCACAGTATAATCCTCGGTTTCTCCGGGTTGAGTCATAATATTGCAAGCATAAACCTTTATTGCCCTAGATTCAGAGATAGCTTTTGTAACACCTTCAACTAATAAATTGGGAATTATGCTTGTATATAGACTTCCGGGTCCTAATACAATTACATCAGCTTCGTGTATTGCATCTATTGCCTGCTTTACCGGAGCCACCGATGCTTTATCAAGCATTACCTGCTTGATTTTGCCGGGATGGGTTGTATTGTGGGAACCAATCCTAGATTCTCCTCGAATGTGTGTTCCATCTTCCAATTCAGCTAACAAAAAGATATTATCTTCAGTTACCGGGTAGATTCTTCCGGTTATGGCCAAAACATCTCCCATGTACTTAACTGCTTGTTCAAAGCTACCTGAAATACCATTCATCGCTGCTAAAAACAGATTGCCAAAGCTTTGGCCTTTTAAAGAGCCCTCAGTAAACCTGTATGATAATAACTTTTCAAGAACAGGTTCAGTTTCGGCGAGGGCCAGCATACAATTTCGGATATCACCGGGCGGTAGCATCCCCAAATCATTTCTCAATACACCGGAACCACCACCGTCATCCGCTACGGTTACAATAGCTGTAATATTACTGGTATATGCTTTTAAACCTCTTAGTAATGTCGAGGTTCCTGTTCCTCCGCCTATTGTAACTATCTTAGCTCCTGTTGATAGAATTTTCCTTCTATAAATAATATCTCTTATTTCGCCTACATTTGATGGTTTTTTCATTATTCCATTTGAATATACATTGACGAATTTGATAAATATTTTTCTAAAGCAAATCAAAATCCCGTATATTCCTAAAATTGCCAGTAATAAAGATAAAGCCCATCTCAATGGACTTATGTCAGCATTTATTAATAACACAACTAATGACGTTATTAATAAAATGAAGCCTAAAACACCGCTAATCAGCCATCTTTTAAATCGTAAAACAATCTGAAACCACTTTAGTGATCTCATAGTGCTCCTCCTTTTTCATCTTTGGTTATATCTCTGTGCTCAACAACCACATTGGCTCCTCTTCGTTTTAATCTCTTATATAGTTTATCTGCAATTGCTACAGAACGATGTTTTCCCCCTGTACAACCTATAGCTATAATCAACTGATTTTTGCCTTCCTTAATATATTGAGGCAAAAGAAAATTAACCATATCAATAAGCTTATTAATAAAGGTTCTTGTTTCAGAAAAGCCAGTTATATAATCAACAACCTCTGCCTCCAAACCTGTTTTAGATTTTAGCTCAGGTATATAATACGGGTTTGGTATAAAGCGGACGTCGAATACTAAATCGCTATCAATGGGTATTCCATACTTAAAGCCAAAAGAAACGATGTTTACAATCATTCCGCTAAAGCTCTTCCCTTTGACAAAATGATCTATTATAGATTCTCGTAGCTGACGGGGATTGAGATTTGATGTATCAATAATTACATCTGCTTTGTCTTTAATAGTTTGCAGTATTTTTCTTTCCTCTGCTATACCTTCAGACAAGCGACCATCCTGTGATAGAGGATGCATACGACGGCTTTCTTTAAATCTTTTAACTAAAACAGATTCCGAAGCATCTAAGAATAATATTTTGTATTTAATATCCAAATCTATCAATGTGGCAAGAGCAGGTAAGAGATCCAAAAACATTGCTCCGCCTCTGATATCAATAATAAGCGCAATCTTTTCAAGATTCGACTTTCCATGCATTATTACTTCCGCAAATTTAGGAATCAGTGAAGGTGGTAGATTATCAACACAGAAATACCCTATATCCTCAAAATACTTTACTCCCAAGCTTTTTCCGGCACCAGACATCCCTGTGATAATAAGTAACTCCATATTTAATTACCCCCGACTATTTTCACCTCTAGCTCAAGCTTTACGCCATAGCTTTTATATACTGTATTTTGTACGTGTTCAATAAGAGAAATAATATCCCCAGCCGTAGCCTTACCTGTATTAACTATAAATCCGCAATGCTTATCAGATATTTGAGCACCACCTATTTTAGTCCCTCTCAATCCGCAATCATCAATTAGCTTTCCCGCAAAACTACCCGGAGGTCGTTTAAAAATACTTCCCGCACTAGGATAATTCAAAGGCTGCTTTTCACGTCTTCTAGAATTTAAATCATTTATCTTTGCCTGAATATCTTCTTTTATTCCCTTTTTAAGCCTAATTCTAACTTGTAAGCATGTCATGCCTTCATCTTGTATTCTACTGTTTCTATATGAAAAATTGTGTTCATCATCTTTAAGCGTAATAAGACTCCCATCTTTGTTTAGGCACAGAGTCTCTACAACAACCTGTTTCATTTCTCCGTCATATGCTCCTGCATTCATGCAGACGGCACCGCCTATGCTTCCCGGAATACCTGAAGCAAATTCCATTCCGGTTAGTGAATGCTCCATTGCCTGATGCGCAACATTAGCCAGAGATGCACCTGCCATTGCAACAATTATATTATCCTGAATATTAATTGTTGATAAAGCTGATCCTATCTTAACAATAACACCATTATAGCCGGTATCTGGAAAGATTAGATTTGAACCGTTTCCAATTTTCATAAAAGGTATATTTAATGATCCTAAAGATGTTATAATCTTTTGAATACAATCAATCGATTCAGGTATAATCATAAAAGTAGCTTTACCGCCTACTTTCATCGTAGTGTGCTCTTTCATGGAAACATCTCTTAAAATAGTACATGAATCACAAATACTCTTTAGCATGCTGTATATATCAATTTTGTGCAACAGCTTCCACTCCTTGAATTTTTACCTTACTAATAATTATTTCCAGAATCATATATAGGCTCTTTAATTATGGCAAAATATCCGCGCTTTTCTGTATATCCTCTGTAATCTTCTTAGTAAAAGCTTGTGCAGCATTATATCCCATTTTCTTCTGTCTGTTATTCATAGCAGCTACCTCAATTATAATAGCAAGGTTTCTACCTGGCCTGACTGGAATTGTCAATGAGGGAATTTTTATTCCAAGAATCTCAGTTGTTAATTCTTCTGTACCAAGTCTTTCATAATGCTTTTGCGCATTCCATAATTCCATATTGATTACAAGAGCAATCCCCTCTGTTATCTTAACTGAACCTACACCATATAGATACTTGACATCCAATATACCTATTCCGCGAATTTCAATAAAATGACGTATTATATCAGGAGCTGTGCCAACAAGGGTCTTACTTGATACCCTTCTAACCTCGACCAAGTCATCGGCTACAAGCCTATGCCCTCGCTTTACAAGTTCAAGAGCGGTTTCGCTTTTACCGACTCCGCTTTCACCAAGAATAAGAACTCCTTCACCATAAACCTCAACAAGTTCTCCGTGTAATGTTTCCATAGGAGCAAGCTCAACATTCAAATAAGCTATTAAGTTACTACTAAAGCGAGAAGTATCCTCAATAGTACGTAAGAATGGAACATTGAATTCTTTTGCACATTCCAGCATTTCATTGAAAGGCTCAATTCCCCTTGCTAAAACCACGCATGGAATTCCGGTAGAAAAAAAACTCCGGATACTCTGATAACGCTTTTCCTCATCTAGTTGATCCAGATAAGTCATTTCAACCTTGCCTATAATTTGGATTCTATCAATTCCAAAATACTCAAAAAAGCCCACCAACTGTAACCCCGGACGATTTATATCTGATGTTCCAATATTTATCTCGTCGTGTTCATCCAAATAGAATAGTTTTTCCAAAGCTAATTCTTCAACTATCTTTGACAATTTGACCGAACGAGTTGTTTCAAATGCCATAATAATACTCCTTTAAAAGAGGTTTTCTGTTACTACAGTTTTCATATCATCTTTTTCGCATACGGTACTATGAAGTATACTCATTTCATTTAATCCTTTTAATCCGTCAGGTATGGGCATATCACACTCTTTTGACAAAAGCTCTAAAAGTTCAAATTCGGATTTGCCTTCAATCTTTTTTTCTCCGAAAAGCGCTTTACATACGCTGGTGTTAAATTTAAAGGGACTGGCTGTGGATATTACAACCGAAGGGGTTAAGTCACCGGTGGTAATTACATATTTGTCATAGACATCAACCGCAACAGCAGTATGAGTATCCATTACATATTTATCATCGGTATAAACACACTCAATTGTTTTCAATGTTTCATCCTGATTCGACCAGCCGGCCCAGAAAATTTTATGTATCTCACTTAATATATTTTTCCCAATTTCATAATGGCCAAACTCGTTAAGTTGATTCATCCAATCCAATACTTTTTGGTCATCATGACCGGTTAGCTCATATAAAAGTCTTTCTAGATTACTTGATATCAGTATGTCCATCGATGGTGAGACTGTTTTTACAAATTTACGTCGTTTATCATAGCTCCCGGTTCTGATAAAATCAGTAAGAACATTATTATCGTTGGAAGCGCATATAAACTTGTTTACGGGAAGGCCCATGCATTTTGCATAGAAACCCGCCAAAATATTACCGAAATTACCTGTGGGTACAACGAAATTTACTTTATCGCCGGGATTAATACGATTAGTTTTAATTAGGTCAGCATAGGCAGAGAAATAATATACTATCTGCGGTACAAGCCTTCCCCAATTAATCGAATTGGCCGATGAAAACTTAAGTTTCCTTTCTTCCATTTCATCTATCAATTCTTTATCAGTAAATATTTTTTTTACACCTGATTGAGTATCATCAAAATTGCCTTTTACGCCAAATACATTAACATTCTTCCCGGTTTGGGTTATCATCTGGTATTTTTGAACTTCGCTGACTCCATCCTCGGGGTAAAATACCATAATTCGTGTTCCATCAACATCGGCAAAACCCTCCAAAGCAGCTTTACCGGTATCCCCTGAGGTTGCTACAAGGATAATAACCTCGCTTTTTTCGCCTGTTTTTTTCATGGCTTTAACCAAAAAATGTGGTAGTATCTGGAGTGCAATATCTTTAAAGGCACATGTTGGACCATGCCAAAGTTCTAATAGGCAAAGACTTTCATTTATAGCCTTTAATGGAGCAATTTCGCTACTTGAAAACTTATCGGCGTTATAAGCCTTATTGACACAGTCTACAAGCTCCTCATCAGAATAATCATCTAGAAACTGCTTTAATATAAATGCTGCCCGTTGAGTATAAGACTTATCTACTAAATCGTTAATTTCCTTCATATTAAATTCTTTTATTTGTTGGGGAACGTATAATCCTCCGTTTGGAGAAATTCCTCTCTTAATCGCTTCGGCCGAGGATATGCTATCCTTGCCGCCTCTTGTACTTTCATATAGAACCATAAAAACACTCCAAAGCTAAATATAATAAGATAATTTGGTTTTCTCCATTTATAAATTAACACTACTTATAATAAACTAAACAGTATGAAAAAGCAAACATCTGGCAATTGCAATATTCAATAAACGAAATGGTTTCGTTCATCTTTTGTTAATAATTTTATAATCTAAAAGTAATATTAGAAGGAATTATTAATGGTATAATATAAGTAAGTTATTTATTCCTCCTTTTATATATGTAGAATTTTTTATTTTACTTCAAATTTAGCACCAAATTAAGGATCGCAATTATTTTATAAGTAATTCCCTATGGTGCTTTTTTTTTGCTCATTTTTGTTTTACAATTGTATACATGTCAAGTTAAGCATGGTGTCTAAATGACACCTAAATTATTATGGAGGATACCGTGCCTATAGCAAGCCACAAACCATATCAAAATAATTATATCAAAAAATCCTTGGATTGGCTTATACCCGTTATTTTTATCGCTCTAATTTTCCGACTCCTAATTACCTGTATCAAATCTTATCCTATTGATATGTTCGGTTATGTAGCCTGGAGTAATTATCTTGCAGAGTATGGCCCTTCACAATTCTATGGTACATCCGGGTTTCATGTGGTATATGCTCCTTTTTTTCAGTATTTTTTATGGATAACCGGAGAGATTGTAATCAAATTCTCTGTTAATTCCACTTTACATGCTTATCTGATAAAACTTTGGTCAATTTTATTCGAGTTCATAGGCGCATGGCTTATAATACTTATTTCTGAAAAATCGAATAAAGCCAGAACCGGTAGCTTTTTGGCTTTATTTTATTTAATAAACCCCGGTATAATTATAAATTCATCTATATGGGGACAATTTGATTCAATTCCCGCAACTATGCTAATAGGAGTACTTGCCCTCTTTGAATATAAAAAGAATAACCTTGCCGCGCTGCTTTTTCTTATTGCTGTTTTGACAAAGCCACAAAGCGGACTTTTATTACCGGTGGTTCTATTTCTATATTTCAAAGATTTCAGGTTGAACTTAAAATCTCTCATACGTTTAATTACGGGTATTCTATCCGGTCTCTTTGTTTATTATGCCATTGTTCTTCCGTTCTATCTTCCTACAAGCCTCGCAAATAAGCTTCCTAACTTTATAGATCCACTTTACTGGCTTTTTGAGCTATATTTTAGAAGCATAAAGGATTATCCCTATGCCACGGCAAATGCGTTTAATATTTGGTTCCTCTTTGGAGGACAAGTTCAGTCTGACAGTCTGCCTTTTCTTGGATTAAGCTATTTTGCATGGGGTAATTTGCTTATGATAGCTGCTGTTATATATGCTTTTGTATGCTTAATAAAAGGCAGGGCATCAACGTATTCAATAGCATATTTTTCATACCTTGTTCAGTTTAGTGCATTTTTCTTCATGACAAAAATGCATGAACGCTATCTGTTGCCAGCAATTATCTTCATTACTCTGGCCTCAGTATTTGAAAAAAAACATTTGTTGCCACTTGCATTAGTTAGCATTGGGGTATTTATAAATCATTTATATTTGTATATAATCTCTTTTGGAGAGGTATATTGGCTTGACCGTTGGGACGGCTTTGCAATTTCTTTATCTCTACTAATGCTTGTGACCTACGCGATATCAATTCATCAGGGTTACAGAGCTTTTATACAAAAGTAAAACACACAAGAGGAGATAATAATGGCTGGAAAGATAAATAAAAAAGATTTTAAAATTATGACAATAATGACTGTCGTTTATCTAATCATTGCCCTGATAAATCTGGGTTCATTTAGTTCTCCTAAAACCGGTTGGGAACCCGAAAAACTAAACGAAACTTTTATTGTTGATTTTGGCAGTGAAGTTACAATAGATAAGATTATGCTGTTTGGCGGTCTCGGACATGAATGGGGCTGTTTTGGAAGCTTAGAAATCGAAGCAAACAATGATGGTAAATTTGTTCCTTATTCCTATATTGATATGAAGTCGATATTTAAATGGCATTTTACTACTGATACTGTAACAACAGACAAGCTAAGATTTACAAACAGATATTTAAGAACAGATATTGAACACGATAAAAATAAATTTTTTAGAGCTGAATACCGTGAAATAGGGTTTTGGGACGGTGATAATTTATTAACCGGATTTACCACAACAACAGAACCGTCAACCGTAGGTATTGAAAAGCTTTTTGATGAACAGGAATTAGTTCCTGACCGTCCGACAGTTTTAAACGGCACATATTTCGATGAAGTTTATTTTCCCCGCACTGCCTTAGAGCAGATTGAGAAGCGTGATATCCTTTATGAAAACACTCATCCTCCTCTTGGAAAAACTATTCTATCAATTGGGATCAGCATCTTTGGTATGAATCCCTTCGGTTGGAGAATAATGGGTACATTATTCGGTGCAGCACTTATACCCCTAATGTATATCTTAGCCAAGCGTTTATTTAAGGATACCTTTTGGGCATTTTTCTGCGCCTACTTAATGATGTTTGACTTTATGCACTTTACTCAAACCCGTTTAGCTACCATAGATAGCTATACAGTTTTCTTTATCATGCTGATGTTTTATTTTATGCTGGATTATTATGATTCAAAATCTTACGAACAAGGTTTCTTTAAATCTCTTATACCCCTTTTGTTAAGCGGTATATTCCTTGGCTTGGGGGCATCAACAAAATGGATTGCACTTTATGGGGCTGCAGGTCTTGCGCTCTTGTTTTTCTTATCACGAGGCTATGAATTCAATGACATTAATAATCAACTTAAATTGAGGATTAATGATGAAGATTCTTCTAAAAAGCTTAAATCCAAAGAGTTAAAAGGATGGATGGGTAAACATTTTTACTTAACATGCCTTTTCTGTGTAATCTTTTTTATTATTATTCCTGTATGCATATATGTTTTATCATTTATACCCATAGACTATAAAGATAATAGTATTAGCCTTTTAGAATCGGTAAAAGCTTCTGTAAAAACTATGTTTGATTATCATAAAGGTGTAGTGGAGCCCCATCCCTATGCATCACCCTGGTATGAATGGCCTATAGACCTTCGTCCAATTTTTTATTATCAAGGTGCCCTACTTCCCCCTTCTCGAGGATCAGCTATCGCCGGATTCGGACATCCACTTTTATTCTGGTTTGGTCTGATTGCTTTCTTCACAATATTGTGGTCTTTTATAACAATTTTCTTTAAGAAAAAAAACTTACTAGGAGAAAATAAGTTATTACTATTTCCTGTAATCGGTTATTTGTCGCAGTATCTGCCTTGGGTTGTTGCGCCCAGAAAAATTACCTTCATATACCATTATTTTTCCTGTATACCTTTTCTAATCTTAATGATAGGTATTATTTTCAGGTATTTAGAAGAAAACAATATAATAAGTCGTAGAGCAACAAGGATTTTTCTTATAGTGTTTTTAGCATTATTTATAATATACTATCCGCTTCTATCCGGACTGGAGGTTCCTCGGTTTTATCTAAATGCTTTGCAGCTTCTTCCGCGTTGGGAATGGTAATTTGGGAGGTAAAACACAAATGAAACATAAATTAAAATGGCTTTGTAGCCTTCCTATACTGAAGAACTTATTTACACCCGATTCCCTTGCTCAGTTTTTCAGATATATTTTTGTTGGAATTTTTTGCTTTTCGATTGAATACATTATGTTCATTGTTCTTAGAAAACTACTACCCATTAGTGAACTACTTGTTAATATATCGGTTTACAGTGTGATATTCTGGCTGAACTTTCTATTGAATAAGTTCTATTCGTTCAGGTCAAGGGAAAACTTCAAAAGGCAGTTATTCCTTTATTGTATTCTGTTCTTCTTTAATCTGATAGTCGGAAATATTCTTCTATTCTCGGGCATACGATATGTTTTGGTTCTATTAAGCGGAGATGGAACATGGCCTGTGTTGTATCTTCCAAAAGTTTTAATTATGTTTTTTATTATATCCTGGAACTTTGTTCTGTATAAGAAAGTAATTTATAAGTAAATTAATATGGTAAATGCAATAGGATGGATATTATGAATATAGCAATTATCGGTGCGGGTTTAACCGGTATATCTGCCGGCTTGAAACTCTCACAGAATGGAAATAAGGTTACTGTATACGAAAAAGAGTCTTACTTAGGAGGATTGGCATCGAATATAATTATTGGTGCTGAGCCATTAGATAGATTTTATCATCACATCTTTGTAAGTGATTCAGAAATTCTGGATCTTATTGATGAGCTGAATCTTAAAAACAGGCTTAATTGGTATGAACCCAAAAATGCTATTTATATTGACCATTCCCTCCACCCTTTTACATCACCTCTTGATCTTCTGCTTTTTAAGCCTCTTTCTTTCATTTCCAGAATACGTATGGGCATAATGGTACTCGCTTCTAGATATATAAAAGACTATTCCTCCTTTGAGTCAATTACAGCCAAAGAATGGATTATTAAGCGTTCAGGTAAAGAGGTCTGGCAAAAAATATGGGAACCTCTTATTAAATCAAAATTTGATATAGATAGTAACAGTATTTCAGGCACATGGATCTGGAATAAATTTAAGCTACGGGGCGCTTCAAGAGAAAAGAGCTTAAATAAAGAAATGTTAGGTTATTTAGACGGATCATTTAAAACTATTGTTGCAACAATGTCGCATCAAATAATTCAAACAGGTGGCAGTGTACTTTTAGAAAAAGAGGTTACGACTATTATCAAGAATAGAAATGGTTCTTTTGATGTTATAACCAAAGACTCTAACACAAGCTATGATAGAGTTCTTTTTACAGGCTCGCCAAACCTTCTCTCAAATATGCTACAAGATGATTGTAGTAGTTATAAGAGTTCACTTAACAATATAAGCTATAAAGCTAATATCTGCCTTGTTCTTGAGCTTTCACAAAGTCTTTCTCCCTATTATTGGATAACCGTTGCACAAGAAGGCTTACCATTTGTACTTATTATTGAGCATACTAATCTGGTGGGTTTAAAGAACTATGGTTCACATATTGTATATCTTTCAAGATATTTGGATATTTCCGACCCCTTATATTCGACATCTGACAAAGATATTATTAATGAATTCATATTTGGCTTGAAGAAGGTATTCCCAAATATTAAAGATGAAATTATTAAAAATGCGACCTTAAGCCGGGCTTCATTTTCACAGCCTGTAATTAAACTTGGTTACGGCCTGAACATTCCTAAAATAAAGGCTCCTGTCAAAGGGCTTTATTTAGCTTCTATGCCTCAAATATATCCTGAGGACAGGGGCTTGAACTATGCTGTAAGAATTGGTCAACAAGCGGCAAATGAAATACTCGAAGATTTATAGTATACTATTTGATGATACAATGATTCAAGGAGGCTATCATGGAAAAAATATTATGCTCGGTAATAGTGCCAATGTATAATGAGGAAGCCGTTATCCAAGAGACACACAGAAGATTGACTAAAGTAATGGATAGCATTGGTGAAAGCTATGAAATTATATTTATAAATGATGGAAGCCGTGATAATACAAGGGCAATGATAAATGAAATATGTAGTAACAGCAAAAATATAAAAATGATAGATTTTGCACGAAACTTTGGGCATCAAATTTCCATTACGGCGGGTATGGACTATGCCGCCGGAGATTGTATGGTTATTATTGACGGGGATCTTCAGGACCCTCCTGAACTGATTCCAGATATGATAAAAATCTGGCGTGACGGTTACGATGTTGTTTACGGCAAAAGAATATCCCGTAAAGGTGAAACCTTCTTTAAAAGAGTAACTGCTAAAGCCTACTATAGAATTCTTCGTGGCCTTACTAATGTTGATATACCTGTTGATACGGGAGATTTCAGACTTATTGACCGTAAGGTATGTGATGCACTAAAACAACTTCCGGAACGAAGCCGATATGTCAGAGGCCTTATGAGCTGGGTAGGTTTTAAACAGACAGCCATAGAATTTGAGCGTAGCGAGAGATTTGCCGGCGAAACCAAGTATCCACTAAAAAAAATGCTAAAGCTTGCTATGGACGGCATCATGTCTTTTTCCTACAAGCCATTAAAATTTGCATCTTATATAGGAGCTATACTTTCTGGTATAAGCTTTTTATACCTCATTGCCATACTCTTTCAAAAAATATTTTTTCCTGAAACATCCCAATCTGGCTGGACTTCACTAATTGCCGTCAGCCTTTTTTTTAATGGTATTATTCTTCTTATGCTGGGCATTATCGGAGAATATATCGGCCGCATATACGAAGAAGCAAAAGGACGCCCCCTTTATATTATCAAAGAGCTAAAAAATATGGAGGAGCGTCAAGGACCGCGTTATAAAACTAAACAAAATATCAATCCTGATTAGAAAGCCGTTTACTGCTTAATATACCGCTTTTTATAACCATACCTCTGATTGTTTGATTATACATTCCGGGGCTTTTCATTTGCTTAAATGTTATAGACCTTAAGACAGGCCGAAGGTTCTTCTTGTATCTTTTCTGAAAATCTCCAATTCCGTCTTTAAGACTCATCGCAAGAGCATAAGAACTTTTCAGAGCATAGCTTATTCCCTCGGCAGAGCTGGGGCTAATAAATCCGCCTGCTTCTCCAACTAATGCCGCATGATTATTTCCGGTTAGAGTGTCTTTTCTTCTGGGTCTGAGTAAATATGCACCCTCTCTATTTACACAATTACTAAATACAAAACCATATTCTTTTAATTTACCTTTTAAAATTTCAAACTTCTTATTGGCATCTTTATCGGGTGCGAGCGCCGAGCCTATAATGATTTTGCCTTCTTTTGGAATAGTCCATGAATAAAAATCAGTTATCTCACTATCAAATATTGCTCCGTAATATGGAATCGTTTTGTCTGTCTCAAACCACTCCTGTATGGCAATATATTTTTTAAGGCTATCATTTTCTCCGTAAAGCTGTTGACGTACCTTTGACCAGGCACCATCAGCGCCGATAATAAGCTTGACTCTTTCAGTGAATATTTTATTTTCATACAAAAATGCAAGCTCATACCCATCCCTGGATTCAACTAAAGATGTAAACCTGCATCCTAAAGCCATATCGACATTATTGGGTATTGTTGATATCAACCACTCGTCAAAGTTTAGCCTGTTTATGTTAAAATAGTAGCGTTGATAATATCTTTCTAAATAATTATCAAAATCGATAGCTCTCACTAAAAACATCTGTGGATCCACCAAGACATCTTTATTAACAGCCAGCCCCATTTTACCAAGCATTTTTTGTGCATCAGGTGCAAGCAGGCCTCCGCAGCATTTTCCTTTTTGATTCTCTCCATCTAAAAGATCACGTCTGTCTAAAAGCAGAATTCTATATTGTTTTGGAAGAAAACTTGCAAGAGCAGCACCGGCAGGTCCGGCTCCTATTATAGCTATATCATATTGCATTTAAATAACCCCACAATTAATTTTATATTTTTAATTCTATCATATAAAAAATAAGTATCATAGTAATTCAAACACTTTAAGGACACTCTAACTTAGGCAATAGTTGGCATATAGCATTGTTTTGGTTATAAAAATCTGGTAAAATGATAATAATATCTTGTTAAGGAGGTACAAAAATGAAAAGTCTAAAAGGAACAGAAACCGCTATAAATCTCATGAAATCATTTGCAGGTGAATCTCAGGCGCGAAATCGTTATACTTTTTACGCTTCTGCCGCTGATAAAGAGGGATTTAAGCAAATTAAAAACATATTTAATGAAACAGCAGACAACGAAAAAGAGCATGCGAAGAGATTCTTTAAATTCCTACTTGCGGGCTTTAAAGATGAATTGCCCCAAAACATCGAAATCCAAGCCGGATTTCCAGTAGCTCAGGGCATAACCCTTGATAATTTGAAGGCTGCCGCCCATGGTGAAAATGAGGAATGGAGCATTCTATACCCTAAATTTGCAGACATCGCCGATGAAGAAGGTTTTCCGGAAATTGCAGCAGTTTACAGAAGTATTGCCTCTGCCGAAGAAAAGCATGAAATCCGTTTTAATAAATTAGCTAAGAATATAGAAGACGGAACTGTATTTAAAAAGGACGGTAAGGTGTTCTGGAAATGTGGAAACTGCGGATACATCCATGAAGGCGACGAAGCTCCGGATCTTTGCCCCGCATGCGCTCATCCTAAGGCTCATTTTGAAGTTTTTGTTGAAACATACTAATCAAATAGAAAGAGGGGGTATCCCCTCTTTTTTGAATTCTGATTTTATTCTTTTTATCTTAGCTTACTTCCAATGCTTTATAATTAAATCTTATTGCCGTAGTGTTTGCAGAATTTATAAGCTATTACAATAGGCTTCCGCACTATAAAAAAACCGTTAGGACTGTTATTCATAAAAAACTTTGGCTTACTAAAGCTTAATCCTAATAACGTTCTTTTTCCCTATGAGATTTTTCACTTAAAAGGCTTACCGCTATTGCTGTTATAGGAATAGTTAAAATTAGACCGATACTTCCGGCAAGAGATCTAACAACCTCAGTTGCATAAACATCTTGATTAATAATATCTGTAAAAGGTATTTCATGTGCCATAAAAAGGAGCATAAGCTGCAAAGATCCTCCTGTGTATGCAAGAATCAGCGTACTTGACATTGTTGCTATCATGTCCCGACCGATATTCATTCCTGCTTTAAGAAGCTTGCCTTTTTTTATTTCCGGATTTATCTCTTTAATTTCAAA
>CAYUZC010000013.1:0-16699 GCA_964449525.1 uncultured Ruminiclostridium sp. | reverse complement strand
AGATGACCTGTCATTGATTTTGTTGAGCTGACAGCTATATCCTTGCAGTTGTCTCCAAATACCTTCTTAATACTTCTGGTTTCCAGAGGATCGTTTAATGGTGTACTTGTTCCATGAGCATTAACATAGCCTACCATGTCAGCGGTAATACCCGCATCATCGATGGCCATCTGTAGGCATCTTACACCGGCATCACCCTCAGGATCCGGAGCTGTAATATGGTAAGCATCACTTGTGGCACCAAAGCCCACAATCTCCGCAAGAATATTGGCACCTCTGTTAACAGCGTGCTCATATTCCTCAATAACTAAGATACCTGCTCCTTCGCCCATTACAAACCCGTCACGATTCTTATCAAATGGTCTGCTTGCGGTTTTTGGGTCTTCATTCTCTGTCATTGCTCTCATGGAGCAAAAACCTGCAAAGGCCAACGGAGTAATGGCAGCCTCAGAACCGCCTGTAATCATTACATCGGCATGACCGCTTTGAATTATTCTCATAGCATCACCGATTGAATGATTCGAACTTGCACAGGCTGTAACCACACAAGCATTGTAGCCCTTTAATCCATACTTTATCGCAACCTGTCCGGAAGCCATATTGGCAATCATCATTGGTACAAAAAATGGGCTGACCCTTTTTGGACCTTTCTCAAACAAGGTTCTGCAATTGTTTTCTAAGGTCTGCATTCCGCCAACTCCCGAACCTATTATGACTCCTGCACGGTATGGATCCATCACGGAAAAATTCAGTCCGGACATGGAAACAGCTTCTTTTGATGCTGCTACCGCATACTGGGTGAAGAAATCCATACGCTTTGCCTCTTTTTTATCAATAAATGAGGTTACGTCGAAATCATCGATTTGAGCAGCCACCTTAGTAGAAAACTCACTTGTATCAAATCTGGTTATCTTTTTAATACCGTTTTTTCCTTCTTTTATTTTGTTCCAGAAGGTCTTCACGTCGGTTCCCAGAGAATGCACAACGCCAAAACCTGTTATTACCACTCTTTTTTTTATCATTTTGACCTCCTGATAGGTACTATCTATTTAAAGACTAAAATTAGTTATCTTTGCTGAGCTATATAATATAAAAAGCCCCAACAAAAATGTTGGGACTTTCTATAATTAAATGCTTTTATTGATGCGCCTTAATGTATTCTACAGCATCACCAACAGATGCAATCTTCTCTGCTTCCTTGTCTGGTATTTCCAATTCAAATTCTTCTTCAAGAGCCATAATAAGCTCAACTATGTCGAGAGAATCGGCACCAAGATCATCAATAAAAGAAGCTTCCATTTTTATCTCTTCTTCATCAACACCTAATTGCTCAACGATGATATCCTTAACCTTCTCAAATACCATACCATTCACCCCCTTCCAGACAGGATTGTTAATAAGAACTTATCAATATTATTGCGTACACTTGAAATAATATTACATATATAACCCACCGTCAATATTTATTACCTGTCCCGTAATATATCGAGCATTGCCGGAAGTTAGAAAAATTACCAAGTCAGCGACTTCGGAAGATGTCCCATATCTGCCGAGAGGTATGCTCTTTAGGTAACTCTCCTTCAATTCCGCAGAAAGTGAGTTCGTCATCTGGGTCTCTATAAAACCAGGTGCAATAGCATTACAAGTTATTCCGCGCGCCGCAAACTCTCTGGCCACAGACTTGGTAAAACCAATCAATCCTGCCTTTGACGCCGCGTAATTAGCCTGCCCTGCATTCCCCATAAGACCTACAATAGAAGAAATGTTAATAATACTACCACTTCGCTTTTTCATCATTATGCGAACAGCAGCCTTAGTACATAGATACGCGCTCTTGAGATTAGTATCCATTACTTTGTCCCAGTCATCTTCTTCCATACGTATCAATAGTTTGTCACATGTAATCCCTGCGTTATTTACCAATATATCAATACTTCCGAAGGCTTCAAGAGTTTTCTCTATAAGGCCCTTTGCCGCTTCGGGAGTAGTAAGATCACCGGAATATCCGGCGACCGAAAAACCTTCTTTCTTAAGACCTTCAACAACGGTATGTACGCTGTCGCTTGTTCCTGAAAACATTACATTGGCACCCAATGATGCAAAATGTACGGCAATGACATTGCCTATGCCACGTGTCGATCCGGTTACAATTACGGTCTTTCCTTTAAAATCCATTACTTCCCTTTATCCCTTTCTTTAGAAATCCATCTTTTCTATTCCGATTTGCCGCTTTTTATTCTTTTAAAGCTGCAATTGTATTATCTAAAGAGGTTTTATCATCTACATTCAAAATACGAACCGTTTTATCTATCTTTTTTATAAATCCGCTTAATACCTTACCTGGCCCTATTTCTATAAATGTATCAACACCTTTATCAATGAGGGTCCTGACACAATCCTCCCATAAAACAGCATTGCTTACCTGCCTAATCATAAGATCCTTTATATCAGCTTCGGATTCTATTATTTTACCTGTCACATTTGTAACCACGGGGATATTCATTACCTTAACATCTACATTTTCCAGCTCTTTAGAAAGCAATTCCCCGGCGGGTTTTAACATGCTACTGTGGAAAGGAGCGCTGACATTAAGCAGCATAGCTCTTCTAGCACCTTTCTTAGTGGCTATCTTAATAGCCTCATTAACAGCCGTCACCTCTCCAGCAATTACAATCTGTCCGGGGCAATTAAAGTTTACCGGTTCTACAATTCCTATAGCAGTGGCTTTCCTGCATGTTTCCAGCACATCCTCACGAGAAAGGCCAAGAATGGCTGCCATGGAACCCTGACCCAAAGGTACAGCCTCCTGCATATATTTCCCACGCTTTTTAACAAGTTTTATTGCATCTTTAAATGTGATAGATCCGGAAATTACGTGTGCGGTATATTCACCTAAGCTTAAGCCTGCGGTATAATCTGCTCTAATGCCTGCTTCAATAAGGGGCTGAGCACAGGCCACACTTGCGGCTAATATTGCAGGCTGAGTATTTTCAGTGATTTTAAGGGTCTCATCATCACTTTCAAAAAGCATTTTTCTAATATCAAATTCCAAGGCGTCTGTTGCTTCATCTAAAATATTTCCGGCGGCTTCCGAAATCTCGGAAATCTCCTTGGCCATACCGACATATTGGGCACCTTGACCGGGAAAAACAAACGCAATTTTACTCATATATCTTTCCTCCGAATTATCTTACAGTATAAAAACTTACTTTTCATACTTATTTAGACCATGTCAAGAGTGCAGCGCCATAGGTAAGTCCACCACCAAAAGCCACCAGAATGATTTTGTCGCCCTTTTTCAGCAATCCATTATTAGAAGCTTCATCAAGACAGACGGGTATACTTGCACTGGAAATATTGCCTGTGTATTCTAAATTGCTATATATCCTGTCCATCGGAACATTCAGCCTTTTAGCAGCATTTTGCAGTATTCTCATATTTGCCTGATGCGGAAAGATATATTGTATTTGTTCCATCTCCAAGCCCGCATTTTCCAGTACTTTCTTTGTAGCTACAGTCATTATCCTGGTCGCGAAAGTAAAAACCTCACTGCCATCCATCCATAAAACCTGCTTATTACCGTCGTTTCGGTTTGCAATATCAGTATCGGAAGCATAGAGAAACGGCAAGGTAAGAACATCTGCGTCTTCTCCTACAGCTCCAAGAATAGCTGATTCAACTCCCGAATTGTCATCCACTTGACTTAAAACTACTGCACCGGCCCCATCTCCAAACAGAACACAAGTCTTCCTGTCTGTAAAATCTGTTACTCTGCTTAAAGCCTCTGCGGAAACTATAAGAACATTTTTATATGTGCCGTTTTCTATAAACTGTCTGCCGGTCTGGATTGCATATATAAACCCTGTGCAGGCTGCATTAAGATCTAATGCCGCTGCATTTTTTGCTCCTATCTCCCTTTGCACACAGCAAGAAAGAGATGGCGTGAGATAATCAGGAGTACATGTCGATGCAATTATTAATTCAATATCTAATGGATTTAAACCGGAATCTTTAATCGCCTTAAGCGCTGCTTTTCCGGCAATTTCTGCTAGGGGCACATCATCATCTATTATGTGTCTTTCCCGGATACCGGTTCTTTTAATTATCCATTCGTCATTGGTTTCAACGATGCTTTCAAGTTGACTGTTAGTAAGCTTCTTATCTGGTAAAATACTGCCTGTTCCAATTATTCCAGCTTTAAAGGGCTTCATCATATAGTCCTCCGACTTCCATACTCGAGAAAATATTTTTCATTTCGCATAAAACTGATGTACAAGCAGAACTACAAGCCTTTAATATGGTATTTTTAATGGCTTTCGCCTTGGAATTGCCATGACATTTATATATCATACCGTTGATACCCAATATAGGTGTGCCACCTAATTCTTCCGGATCAACTTCTTTTTTCAGCTTTTTTAGTTCATGCTTGACGAGAAGATAGCTTATTTTACCCAATAAACTCCTTGAATACATCTTTTTTAAATATTCCATGAAATACTTGCCTGTGCCTTCCATAATCTTCAGCATTGCATTTCCGGTAAATCCGTCACAAACCGCTACATCAACCTTGCCATCAGTGATGTCACGGCCTTCAACATTTCCAATAAAATTGAGATTGGATTTCTGAAGCACTTCATACGCTTGCTTTAGGGCTTCATTTCCCTTCCCCTCTTCAGTTCCCACATTGACAAGGCCTACCCTTGGTTCTTTAATTCCGTACATTTTCTTCATGTATTCTGCGCCCATAATGCCAAATTGAACGTAATTAATAGTCTTAATTTGAGTATTCATTCCGGCGTCAATAATCATTGTCTGACCCTTGATTGACGGGACAATAGGAGCTAAAGCCGGCCTTGCAACCCCTTTTATTCTTCCGGCAATCAGAAGTGATCCTGCCAGCAAGGCCCCTGTACTTCCCGCAGAAATAAAGGCCTGTGCTGATTGATTCTTTATTTTTTTCATACCCACAACTATTGAAGAATTACGCTTTTTTCTGATTGCTTCGGTAGGTTTATCAGAATTTGTAATCTCATCAGAAGTTTCTGTAATTATTATTCTTTTATTATCTAAGTTTTCCCGGCCAAGGCACTTTTCTATCTTGGCTCGGTCTCCCAAAAGTTCAATTTCAAAGCCTTCGGTTTCCAATGCCTGAAGGCATCCTTTTACTATTTCATGAGGAGCGTTATCTCCTCCCATTGCGTCTACTATAATCCTCAATAGCTCAGCTCCTTATTCATTAAATTCGGCTTTCCTTATGGCCCATGCTAATTTTGGGATACATCTACTAACAAAAATTTTCCTCTGAATACCTCAACCTGCTTATTATAAATCATAACCCATACTATATATTTTCCTTGAGGACGTTTTTGCTTTATTGTTACCCTTGCGACCAGTTTGCTTCCTGCGTAAACAGGATGTTTATATTTAATATTAGCTATTCCTACCAAGGCTACATCTGCATCTATCACCGCTATTGCAATTGATTCAGCCATAGAATAGATATAATGTCCCCGGACTATTTTCGATTGTGAAAATACCATTCTATCAGTTGTATCTAAAATAGATATAGCATTTTCACCTAAATTAAGCTCCACTATTTCACCAATGACTTCCTCAGCATTAAGGGTTCTCAGTTTGTCATAATTTTTAGAAGCCATTTCACGAATACGTTGTCTAAGCTCAGGGACACCCATTTCAAGTCTATCCAATCTAACTGTGGGAACACTTACTTCCAACTGCTCCGCAATCTCCTCGTCTGTAAGAAAAGGGTCGTTATTTAACATCTCTGTAAGCTTTATTTGTCTTTCTTTTTTTGCACCGGAATCTCTGCTCAAAATAAATCTCTCCAATTAATTATTACCTAGTAATATGGTCAGTTAATAGTATATTATATTTTTCTAGTGTATGCAATACTCAGATTTTTTATATCCTAATCATTTTTGGGACAAGAAAAACAGCACCAACATTTTAATCTGCAGTGCTGTATCAATGTATCGCCAAATAATTATTACGGCTGATTTCCGGTAACACCCTTCATTCCTTCCGGGGACCAGTCAACCTGTGTATCCTCAAAAAGTGACTTCATGATATTATTCGCGAATTTCCCTATTTGCTCTCTGAATATTATTGCCAAACCCACCATTATCGCGAGGATTATAACAATTTCCACTGTATTTATACCTCTTTTACTTTTCAAGAAGCATTTAACCTTATTCCACATAGAAACCTCCGAAAAATAATATTTTATTACATTATAATACATTTATAATATTATTTTGCATCAGAGGTGTCAACTATTATTTATACTATTTTTTACTATTACAAATTTTACTCTTCCTTCATATCTTTAATAACTTTATTCACTATTTCGTATGAAAATCCTCTATGTAAAAGGAACCTGTAAACCTTTTGCTCTGTTTTTCTATCATTTAAATCATACTTTCCAAATTTCCTTTTACCTTCCCTCAAGGCCACCTCATAATCATCTATTTCAAATTCCGACAAAGCTTTTTCTATTATATCCTTGTCTATACCTTTATTCTTCAGCTCAAATCCAAGCGATTTTTTTGACAAGGCTTTCATTCTGATACGTTCAGATAAATATTTCATAGCATAACGTGTATCATCCAAATATCCTATAGTCTTAAGCTCATTAACTGCATTTTGTGCTATGTTAGCGTCATATCCTACTTCTATTAGCTTTGTGAGAATTTCGTTTTCGCTTCTGTCTTTGTACGTTAAATACCTGATTGCTCTTTCTCTGGCAGAACGGACTAATACCTTTTCGCGAATATTCGATAATTGCTCCTCGCTGACTATAGTCTCTTCATATAACTTATTTCTGATATAATCCTCTTCGGGAATTGAAAAAGAGTAATTATCATCAATAAAAACTCTTACCATCCCTTTATCCCTGTTTTTCTCTATCGCTGTTATGGTCATACGCTATCACCTTTTTTAAAAATTTGAATTTAATATACCTCATTATACCATAAGCTCCGGCAACAATAAATTGTTCGAAACTCATGATATAGCCTGAATGCATAATAGCTTGTTTTATTTCACGGATTAATAACTGATTTGATATAATGAAAACCTCCCAAAAAAATTCTCTTCGGGAGGTTTAATATTAGTCTATTAGGCTTATTCTTCCACCATATGGGCCTCAATGCTACTTAAAAAGGCCTTATCATATTCGGCTTTAACCTTGCCTTCTATTTCTTTTGAAATCTCAGGGTTTTCTTTCAAGAATTTCTTAACATTTTCACGTCCCTGCCCGATCCTTTGTTCACCATATGAGAACCATGCGCCACTCTTTTTTATAATGTCCAAGGTAACGCCTATATCAAGAATACAGCCTTCACGTGATATTCCCTGCCCATATATAATATCAAATTCAGCTTCCTTAAACGGAGGTGCAACTTTATTCTTAACAACTTTTACCTTGGTTCTGTTACCGACAGCTTCGCCGGCGTCCTTAAGGGTTTCAACACGTCGTACATCCAATCTCACAGAAGAATAGAACTTGAGTGCACGGCCTCCGGGTGTTACCTCGGGATTCCCAAACATAATTCCGACTTTTTCGCGCAATTGATTAATAAAAACTGCAACAGTTTTAGATTTACTAATAATACCTGATAGCTTCCTCATGGCTTGGGACATCAGCCTGGCCTGAAGTGCCATATGAGAATCTCCCATTTCGCCATCTATCTCAGCTTTCGGTACAAGGGCTGCCACAGAGTCAATAACAATAACATCAATAGCACCACTTCTTACGAGAGCCTCTGTGATTTCCAGGGCCTGCTCCCCTGTATCAGGCTGAGATACTATTAGATTATCGATATCCACACCAAGCTTCTTTGCATAAACAGGATCCAGCGCGTGTTCAGCATCAATAAATGCTGCTTCGCCTCCAGCTTTCTGAGCTTCGGCAACAATATGAAGAGCAACTGTAGTTTTACCTGATGATTCAGGACCAAAAATCTCAATAATTCTGCCTCGGGGTAGCCCCCCCACGCCCAAGGCAATATCAAGGGTAAGAGCTCCGGTGGATATAGAATCTACATTAACGTGAGGTACCTCACCCAGCTTCATTACCGCACCCTTGCCAAATTGTTTTTCTATTTGACCCATGACCAGTTCTAATGCTTTTTTCTTTTCTTCCATAACACGCCTTGCGGCTAGCCCTCCTTTACCGAACATTTGTTCTTATTATATGTCAAACTTACTTTCATGTCAAGTATTATTTTTGTTATTTTATAGTAAATTTTCTAAAATCTCTTATTCACTTTTTTTATCGCTTATCTCTTTTTAAACGCGATAATAAAAGATTGTTGATATAGGTTATCTCGGGAGTTTTCATCTTCAAGAGTATGAGCCAATAGATCCCCAGACCACTGACTGCCGGAACACATAGAGCCAGAATCTGACTCAGTTTTGAACTTACATCCGGTCTCACCAGAATTCTAAGCGCATAAGCCACAAGTCCGGCAGGAATAGTTGCTATCACAGCTCTTACAATATAGCCGAAGTTATCGGTTATTATATCTATGCCCGTCTTTTTTCTGAATGTCAGAAGATAAATCATCATAGTAAAAAATGCACTGACAGAGTATGCTAGCGCAGTACCTGCAATGCCTAACTCGGTATAGTTTCTGAAAACAGCATTCAATAAGTATAAAATCACAATACCGAATACTCCTCCATACAACGGAGTTTTACTATTATGTATGGCATAAAATGCACGGGTCATCATGGCAATAGTAGAAGAGAATACAAGGGTTGCCGAATACCCTAAAAGACAGAGGCCTCCATAAAAAACATCATATTCGGAGCCTGATTCGCCCCATTTGAAAAGCACCCTCATAATATCATCACTTAATATCATCATAACGACAGATGTTATCAAGGATAAAAGGAACACTGTCTTAAGACCATTATAAAGGACCTTTTTAAATTCTTCAGGCTCCTCATTGGCATATTTCTCTGACAGTGTAGGAAGAAGTGCAATTCCTATGCTCTGGGCAAATATTCCTAAAGGCAACTGCCATGTACGATTCGCGTTGGTCAAAAGAGTTACCATGCCTGATTCATAAAAAGTTGCATAACTTCTTGATATAATCACATTTACCTCAATAATAGTGGAAGATATAAGGGATGGAATAGCCTGATGTATTAGCTTGCTGAAAGCAT
The DNA here is from genome assembly GCA_964449525.1 of uncultured Ruminiclostridium sp. Lineage (GTDB taxonomy): Bacteria > Bacillota > Clostridia > DSM-8532 > DSM-8532 > DTU059. Next base: position 7,507 of record CAYUZC010000013.1, on the reverse strand, counting down.
TACTCTTGAGAAAAAGTTTTGGCTTGTAATAGATGAAATGTTTGAATGCACCTGAAAACTGAATTGCAAAGAACACCGCTCCACCTATAACAACACCCCATGCCGTTAATTCTGCACTTTTAGCACCAAAAATAGCTATACTGATAATTGTGCAGATATTATATATAACCGGTCCGAACGCTGCTACAGCAAACTTCTTATATGAATTAAGAATACCATTCATCTGGCCGGCCAACATCATAAACGGGGCGTTGAGAAGTAGTATTCTAGTCAGCTTTATCAATAATTCCTTATCGCCGGACGCTCCTGATTTGTACCCGGAAGCTAAGATTCCAAGAAAACTATCTGTAAAAATAAAGAATATGATTTCTAAGATAACCATCAGCACAACTGACAAATTAATAAAGGTACTGATAGCTTTCCATCCGGTTCTTTCTTTCCCTTTTGTCAGGTATGTAGAGAGAATCGGGATAAATGCTGCTGCTATTGCGCCTCCTGCCAAAAGATCATAAACCAGATCCGGCAAGGTAAATGCCAGTATGAATTCGTCAGAATAGCCCATGGGCTTCATTTGTGTGGTTATAAGGACACTTCTTAAAAAACCGGTTATACGGCTTAACAATGTGGCAAACATAACCATGCCCGCCACACCGGTCAGCTTTTTTGACGGCTCTTGTAAACTTTCCATTTTATTCTCCACTATTTTCAAATAAGTATTTTATAATGTCATGTCCGTAAAATTTTCTTCCTTAACATGTTCAGTGCATTTAAGCATGCCATATGCCTTACTCTGTCTCGGTCTCCGTTCAGCTTAAGTTCTATTACATCCACCTCACCATCAAGACTGATGGCAATATAGACGCTACCTGCAGGTTTTTCCGGAGTACCTCCATCAGGCCCTGCAATACCTGTAATAGAAACTCCTGCCCGGGCGCCGGTCTTTTTTACCAGACATTTTACCAGCTCCAGAGCTGTTTCCTTGCTCACGGCCCCATAGGTATCTATGGTATCCGGCGATACACCCAAAACATCGATTTTTGATTGGTTAGAATATGTTATAAATCCATTTTCAAATACCTTTGAAATCCCAGGAATGTTCACCAGCTTAGATGCCAGCATGCCTCCAGTGCAGGACTCCACAGTAGAAATACTTATATTATTCTCGATTAAGAGCTGCGCTACCGTTTGTTCAAGAGTTTCACCATCCAAAGCATATAAATTAGAACCCAGTCGCTCTCTGATTTTTTCAATAACAGGGTTAATCATTTCCAATGCTTCCTGATAGTTTTTACTTCTTGCCGTAACTCTTATTACTACCTCGCCCTGATTTACATATGGCGCAATTGTGGGGTTGGACTGTGCTTCTATTAAGTCCAGTATTTTCATTTCCATCTCGGATTCACCGATTCCGAAAACCTTCAGCATTCTTGAGCCTATTATCTGACCTGTCTTTTTTTCAAAATATGGATAAATAGTCTCTTCGAACATAGGAATCATCTCTTTGGGAGGGCCGGGAAACATTATAATTGTCTTTCCGTCTTTTTCAATTATGCAACCCGGAGCGGTCCCGTTATTATTGGGAACAATAATACATCCTTCGGGAATATCAGCTTGTTTTGTGTTGTTATTCATCATCTTGCGGTTTACTCTTTCAAAAAAACATCTGATATTTTTATAGGTTTCTTCATGCCTAACAAGCTTCATGCCTAAAATATCAGCTATGGTTTCCTTGGTAATGTCATCCTTGGTTGGGCCAAGCCCTCCGGTTGTTATAACAACATCCGCACGACTCAATGCCAGCAACAAGCATTCCTTGAGGCGGTCTGGGTTATCTCCCACCACACTGTGATAATACACATTCACTCCCACATCATTGAGTCTTTTTGTTATATATTGGGCATTAGTATTCACTATTTGTCCCATTAATAATTCTGTACCTACTGCGAGTATTTCAGCTACCATAAATGTTTCACTCCAATATTGTCTCTATTTTTGACCAAGTCTCTTCTATCCCAATTCGTTTTTGTGAAGAAAAAACAATAATATTACAATCTTTGTCCAATTCCAATACAGTTCTTATTCTTTCAGTATGCTTTTTATATTCGGATCTCTTAATTTTATCAGCTTTTGTTGCAATAACGGCATAATCTCTGCCCGACTCTTTAATATAGTTAAGCATAATAATATCATCGGGAGTCGGATCATGGCGAATGTCAACTAAAAGCAGTATTATATTCAGGTTTTTTCTTGAGTTTAAATAGGTTTCTGCAAGCCTACCCCAAGACTTTTGTTCCTCCCTGGACACCTTCGCAAAACCATATCCGGGTAAATCCACAAAGGATATGCTGTCATTTATATTGTAAAAATTTATAATCCGGGTCTTTCCCGGAGTATTTCCCACTCTCGCAAGAGCTTTCCTGTTAACGAGAGAATTGATAAGTGATGATTTACCCACATTTGACCGCCCGGCTAAAGCAATCTCCGGCCAGCCCGTATTCGGGTATTGGACAGGATCTACCGCTGATATCATAATCTCAGCCTTTTTGATTATCATGTTTTTCTCCAATCTATCCCTGTATTAACAGTTCTCGTGCAAGTTTTTTTGCGGCTGGTGTAGCATGCTCTCCGCTTAGCAGTCTTATAATTTCATTTTCCCTGTCTATGCCCTCAAGTTGCTTAACAAGAGTAAGTGTACGCCCGCCCTTTTCTTCTTTTTCGATAAGGTAATGCGTATTGGCCTGGCTGGCGATTTGGGCATGATGGGTGATACAAATAACCTGATGCCCTTTCGCCACTGTTTTTAGCTTTTCACCAAGCTTTGAGGCAGCTTTTCCGCTGACACCGGTATCGATTTCATCAAAAACCAGCGTAGGTATGGAGTCAATATCAGCCAAAATGGCCTTTATTGCCAACATAACCCGTGACATTTCGCCACCTGATACAATTTTTGATAAGGGCTTCAGCGGTTCTCCCATATTAGGTGAAAACAAGAACTCGACCTTATCGGTGCCGTTCTCATTAAAACCCTCATCCGGACATGAAATAATCGAAACCTCAAATTGAGTCTTTGGCATCTCAAGATCCGCAAGCTCTTTCAAAATATCAGTTTCCAACTTATTAGCTGCTTTCCTTCTCAGCTTATTCATAATCTCGCAACGTTTATGTAGGCTTACTTCAGCCGAATCTATCTCTTCTCTTATTTTTAGAATCAGCTCTTCGCTTTGCTCAATTTCGTCCAGCCTCTCTTTAGAATCATTCAGGTACTTTAAAACTTCCTCGATGGTCTCACCATATTTACGTTTCAAGCCTTGAATCAAGCTTATACGCTCTTCAACATTCTTATGAACCTTCGGGTCGTATTCTGTACCATCTTTAATTTCTCGTATATCACGGGAAATATCAGTCAGCTTTTCTTCAATTTCTTCAAGGGCATTGCTGATATCCATATAATCAGAATTAATATCCCCAACTTTTCTGATTGCTTCCAGCGAAAAACCTATCTTATCAAGAGCATTTTTATCTTCGTCGTCTTCCCCACGAAGATACTTATAGGCATTGGAAAAAGCAGATATTATATCTTCAGAGTGAGCGAATATTCTACTCTTGGCTTCAAGTTCAGTGTCTTCTCCTATATATAATCGTGCGGCTTCAATCTCCCCTATTTGAAATCTTAGTGTGTCCAGCGTGCGCTCCCGTTCCTTATCCAATCCGGCAAGTGCCCTAAGCTTCGTCTTTAAAGCATTAAGCTTCTGAAGTGATTCATTATATCCAACTTTCTCTGTCGCAAGCTTTTCTCCCGCAAATAAATCCAGAAGCTCAATGTGAGTTTCAGCTCGCAACAAAGATTGATTATCATGTTGACCGTGTATGTCAACCAGCCTTTGACCGAGTTCCCTGAGCATTCCGACGGTTACCATTGAACCATTAACGCGACAAACATTCTTTCCTGATTCGGTAAAAGTCCGGGAAATCAGTATACTCTGGTCATCCTGAGACTCTATACCCATAGATTCCAACAGCTCACTTAATTTGTTATCATTTACTGCATCATAGGAAAAAAGACCTTGAACAGATGCCTTGTCGGCACCCGAACGAATGAGCTCCCTTGAAATTCGTGATCCTAAAAGAGCATTAAGCGAGTCAATAATAATGGATTTTCCCGCTCCTGTTTCACCGGTAAGGACAATGAAGCCTTTATATAAAGGTATATTCAACTTTTCAATTATAGCAACATTTTCAACTTCAAGTTGGATTAGCATCTTATTTAAGACACTCCTCTCACCATGCGAGTCAATTTATCCATGAGATCCTCTGCAATCTTTTCGGCCCGGCAGACCACTAATATAGTATCATCACCGGCAATAGTGCCGACAATATCGTTCCAGCCCAAGGCATCCATTGTCGCTGCTACAGCTTGTGCCATTCCCGGAAGGGTTTTAATGACAAGAATATTATTTGCATAATCGCAGGATACATATGCCTCCTTGATAATAATTAACAACCTGTCATTCATATTTCCGGCATCCGAATTCATTGCCGAGTAGCGATACCTTCCATCGGCTGAAAGAACCTTAACAAGTCTAAGTTCCTTAATATCTCTGGATATGGTTGCCTGAGTTACATCCATCCCCGATTGCCTTAACTTTTCAGCCAAGTCATCCTGGGTTTCTATCTCGTTGTTTTCGATAATATCCAGTATCTTGGCATGGCGGTTATACTTCATGTTTCCCCTCCATAAAATCTTCTACTGATCTTATTTATGTGCTATGAATCTTAGCTCTTAATACATCATAAAAGTTTACTTGCTTAACTGAAGCAAAATAGGCACTGTCCTTTGAAGCACCGATAGATACTATATCATCGGGTTCAATGGGGAACCCCTCCTGCCCATCCAATGTAAGTATTGCATCCACCCCACTATTACCCGCAACACTGACAGTGACTGTCTTTGTTTCGGCTATAATAAAAGAACGGGAATACAAGATATGGGGACATATAGGTGAAACAAGCATAAGCCTCATATCAGGCGAGACAATGGGGCCGCCTGCCGAAAGTGAGTATCCGGTTGAACCGGTAGGTGTTGAAATTATTACACCATCGCCGGCAAAGGAATCAACGAATTTATCATCCATCATGACTCTTAGCCTTAAGATACGAGAAAGAGCCATTCTGGAAACGACTGCATCGTTAATGGCAAAGTTGCTATAGACACTTTTGCCATTGCGTATAACCTCAACATTCACTACAATTCGCTCCTGAATACTATATTCACCAACAAAAATCTTCTCTACTGCCATGTCGACTTCACTGGGTTCTACCTCTGCTAAAAAACCTACCGTACCTTTGTTTAAGCCCAGAACAGGTTTTTTATAAGGGAAAGCTCCACGGGCGGCCTTTAAAAAGGTACCATCGCCTCCTACACAAATAATAAAATCAGAGTCCTTATAAACTGAATCTGATTCAATTACATCAAAGCTAAGACCGGCTTTAACCTCCGGCGTCACCGCTACCTCAAAGCCTTTTTGTAAAAGCTTTTCAGTTATTTGACTCGTAACTTTGTAATCAATATCTTTATTCTTTCCAACTATTATGCCAATTTTTTTCAAATGCTTCTCACCTATTAATTTATTCTATTATATTATACATTTATTTTGTATATTAATACAAGCAAAACCGTGAATATCAGCTGCGCAAAAAAAGTTTAGCGGCTGTATTCTGCAACGATTTGTGCTAATGTGTTCTGCCTTAAATCCCAGCGGTCATAAATGGAATTTCTTAACCAGATATGCTTTAAAGTCAGGGCTGCCATTTACAATAAACAGAAATATCGCCGTTGGTATAAGAATAGCAGCCATAATCGGCGACCATGTCATTACAGGTTTTCTATTAACATATAGGTTTGTTACCATATCAATTACAATCACCAAAACAGAGACAGCGAACATAGCTGTACCGACAGTCAAAAGCTTTTTATTCTTACCCTTTTTGTTCGAAATCATTATAATTATACAAACAAAGCTAACCAGTACTAAAATCGGTAGCCCCAACGGCAAAAACCAATCTTTTTCCCCCGTCAGGATATCAATAGCAAACAAAAATCCCGCCGTTCCTAAAAACCAGCAAGTTACTATCAGGTAAATTTTCTTCCATGTGAAAAGAAACGGTATTGCAGTATATACCCATACTAAAAGCAATGAGAGCGCAGGATACTGTGACCATTCCGGGAAAGAACCCGAATAAAGGTCAAGTGACATCAGAAACACAGCCATGGACAATATATCCATAGTAATGACCTGAAATGTTGTATGCCCTTTTAACAAAGAGGGATAGGCAATTAGAATCCACAGTAGAGCAAGGGATGTAATAGGATAAAACGACCAGGTAATCGTGCGGTTGGCTGTATAATCTATAATGAGTGTAACAAGAAGGGGAACCAGTAGAATAAAGGTTGCAAGATAAATGAAAGACCGACTGGGGGCCAGATTCACCCTGGGTCGTATATTACGTGGTATACGTTCCGAAAACGGAACCATACCATCCTCAGTGTCTTTCTCATCGGGCAATAAAATCTCTGTATCACAAAGCGGGCAAGACTTTAGCCCTTTCTGTAATTCTACGCCACATCGAACACAATATGCCATAGCAATCCCTCCTTTAATCCTTAAATTTGCCTTTTCTTATTTCTTCATTTACTTCTATCTTAACTTGAATACCCATTTTAATAAGCCTTGTAAAGAACAAACGCTCTACAATTTTATCCCGGGTATTGCTACCAAAATTAATAACCAGCTTATCATTAAATCCACAAACAGCACATCCTGTTTTATTAATCGGGTTTGTTCCTAGAATGAAGTCAACCCGTTCAACCTCTTTTGCTACTTCCTCCGGAAGCCTGACAAGTCCTAAATTTGACAAGGTTCCCGAACAGAGATTTTCGCCCATACGTGTATATAAAAACGGCATTAAAAGCCTTTTAAAGACTAGTGGTATAATTCTTATAGCCCAATTGCGCTGTCCACCTACATTTCTGGAGAGCGATTTGCTTATTGCTTTTTCATTTGTCTGGATAATTAGTGTTTCCTTTACAACCTGCAGAATTTCTTCAAAAGTGTATTTACCCAGCCGCGGATCTATTTCGGGCATTACGAATAACGAAAAATTTCTTAAGGTTTTGCTTGGATATATACTTCTCATATTAACCGGCACCTGCAAAGCCACCGGACGTTTTTTGGTGTTTCTGGAAACAAGGCTGTCCTGAAGTTCCTGAAGTGCATCGATATATACGGCGACAAGTAAAGCCGTTAGTGAAACCTTATATTTTTTTGCCTCCCTTATTATTTGCTCCAAAGGCACAATCCCGGTAGTTATCATGATAGCTCCCGGGTATAGAAGTTTTCCCTTTAAATGAAAGGCTTCCCTCCCTTTGTCCGGAAGGGGCAGGGTGCTTTTGTAAAACCGGTTATAGGCATCCTCTGCTTCTTCTCCTGACAGCAAATCTACCGGTATA
>CAYUZC010000012.1:0-16929 GCA_964449525.1 uncultured Ruminiclostridium sp. | reverse complement strand
TGGACGGCGCAAGAGGTGACACTGATAATCGAGGAATAATTAGCCGAATAGCCAAAGAGCTTAGCATCCCGGTTCAAACCGGAGGCGGTATAAGGACCATGGCTGATATTGAGGCTGTATTAGAGTTTGGCATTTCACGAGTGATACTTGGGACTACAGCCGTAAAAAACCCTGAAATGGTCAATGAAGCTGTTAAAAAATACGGAAGTCATATTGCTGTGGGAATAGATGCTAAGGATGGCTTTGTGGCTATTGAAGGCTGGGAAAAGACGAGCGCTGTTAAGGCTGTGGAACACGCCAAAAACATGGAATCTATGGGTGTACAAACTATTATATATACAGATATAGCAACCGACGGTATGCTGTCCGGGCCTAATCTGTTTGCAATGTCTGAGATGATTAAAAAGGTCAATATGGAGGTTATTGCGTCCGGCGGAGTATCTTCCTTAAAAGATATAAGACACTTGAATGAGATAGGAGCAGCCGGGGTAATCGTAGGTAAGGCTATTTATACCGGTGATGTAGACTTAAAAAAAGCATTGGAAATCCTATGATGCAATCTTTATTATAATAAATGGACCATATTGGTTATAGAGGAGAAAGCTATGCTTACAAAACGAATAATCCCCTGTCTGGATGTTTACAAAGGCAGAGTAGTTAAAGGTGTTCAATTTGTGAATCTAATCGATGCAGGCAATCCGGTGGAATGCGCCAGTGTATATGACAAGGCCGGAGCAGACGAGATTACATTCCTTGATATTACCGCATCTTCGGAATCGCGGGATATTATGCTTGATGTGGTAGCAAAGGTTGCCGAACAGGTTTTCATCCCTTTTACCGTAGGAGGCGGAGTAAGAACTGTTGAAGATTTTCGTAAGATATTACTTGCCGGTGCGGACAAAATTGGCGTAAATTCAGCTGCACTGAAAAGACCCGAATTATTGAGCGAGGCTGCTCTTAAATTTGGCTCCCAGTGTGTAGTAGTAGCGATTGACGCAAAGAAGCGTTTAGATGGGTCAGGCTGGGATGTTTATTTAAACGGAGGTCGTGTTAATACAGGCAGAGATGTAATCGAATGGGCTTATGAGGCTGAAAAGCTTGGCGCAGGCGAGGTTTTGCTCACCAGTATGGATCGGGACGGCACCAAATCAGGTTATGATATAGAACTTACAAGAGCAGTATCCGAAGCAGTTAAAATTCCGGTTATCGCTTCCGGAGGAGCAGGGAAACTTGAACACTTCAAAGATGCTATAACAGAAGGTAAGGCAGATGCGGTTCTGGCAGCTTCCTTGTTTCATTTCGGGGAAATGAAAATACTTGATTTAAAAGAGTATTTAAAAAGCAATAATATCCCCGTAAGATTATAGTTTGACAAAAAAATAACAAATATGATAGAATTGTAAAATACAAATTAAAGATTCATATTTATAAGGTAGGTAGTAATAATGGCTGAAGACAAGAAAATCTCAATGGCTGTCATAAGAAGGCTACCCAGGTATTTTCGTTATCTTACCGATCTCATGAAGCTTGACATTAAGCGCGTTTCATCAAAGGAACTTAGTGAGAGGATGCATATTACAGCATCTCAAATCCGTCAGGATCTAAATTGCTTCGGTGGATTTGGGCAACAGGGATATGGCTACAATGTAGAGTTTTTATATAATGAAATTGGAAAAATTCTTGGTACCGATAAAAGGTTTGCCTGTATAATTCTTGGTGCGGGAAACATGGGGAATGCTCTGTCAAATTATGAAAACTTTAAAAAAAGAGGCTTTGATATCTTAGCGATTTTTGACGTTGATAAAGAAAAAATCGGAACAAAAATTAATAATATTGAAGTTTATAGTACCGATATTCTTCCTCAGTTTGTGGTTGACAACAAGATTGACATAGCAATTTTAACAGTGCCTAATAAAAGAATTATTGACGCTGCAACAGAAATAACATCTTTAGGAATAAAGGGTATATGGAATTTTTCTCCTACCGATTTGAGGCTTGGTGAAGGGGTAGTTGTAGAAAACGTCCATTTAAGTGACAGCTTGATGGTTCTGGGATATCGGCTAAGGGAAAATAGTTAATTAGTAATTTAAAGCAGGCTGAAAACAGCCTGTTTTTTTAACGTTGCTTGATCTGTCGATTATGGCATCACTTACATTACTTTATGTTCGCTCTAACACTATTACGAATATAAATACCACAATCTATTATTGGATTTATGTGGGATTATCTATTATACTAAAACATATAAAAAACAAAGATAATAAAAGAAGTGAGTTGATTGTTTGTTCAGGGTAGCGATAGGACAGGATAGTCACAGATTCTCTGATGCTGAGGAAAATAAAAAGCTTGTATTAGGCGGAATTTTTATTGAGAATTGTCCCGGATTAAAGGGAAACAGCGATGCGGATGTAGTTCTTCATGCCATCACTAATGCGATTTCTGGCATTTCATGCGTAAATATTCTGGGGAAAAGAGCTGATGAGCTTTGTTTGAATAAAGGAATAACAGACAGTAGGGTATATCTTAATGAAGCTATAGCAACCCTCGGGAATAAAAAAATTATTCATATATCGGTTTCTATCGAAGCCTTAAAGCCAAAACTGTCTCCATATATTGATATTATGCGACAATGTATCGCTGGTATGATTGGCATTGATTCAAACAGCGTTGGAATTACCGCTACATCAGGCGAAGGCTTGACCGAATTTGGAAAAGGTAATGGGATTTTTTGTACCGTAATAATAACTGTAAAAGAAATGGATAATTAGAAGTAAAGTGAGATGTATGAATTCATTGCCATGAGCAGAACTTGTGATATAATTCATTTAACGGGAACAATAATTAGTAATTATTTGAATAATATTCTTTAAATTTTGGAGGGACTACTACAGTGAATAAAAAAACATTCTATATTACAACACCTATATATTATCCGAGCGGAAAGCTTCATATAGGTCATTCCTATACAACAGTTGCCGCAGATGCAATGTCAAGATACAAGAGGCTGCAGGGATATGATGTTATGTTCCTGACAGGTACTGACGAGCACGGGCAAAAAATTCAGAGGGTGGCTGCAGAAAACAACGTAACCCCTAAGGAATATGTTGATAATATAGTAGATGGCATAAAAAAGCTGTGGAGCCTAATGAAAATCACGAATGATAAGTTTATAAGAACCACTGATGAGTATCATGTGGAGGCCGTTCAAAAGATATTTAAGACACTTTATGATAAAGGGGATATTTATAAGAGTGAGTATGAAGGATTGTATTGTACTCCCTGTGAATCTTTCTGGACAGAAACGCAGCTTGTTGACGGTAAATGTCCCGATTGCGGAAGAGCAGTTGAAAAGACGAGGGAAGAAAGCTATTTCTTTAGAATTTCAAAGTATCAGGACAGGCTTATTAAGCTATTAGAGGAGAATCCTGATTTTATTCAGCCCAGCTCACGCCGAAATGAGATGTTGAATAACTTCTTAAGGCCCGGTCTTGAAGATCTTTGTGTATCCCGAACATCTTTTAATTGGGGAATTCCGGTGACCTTTGATGAGAAGCATGTGGTTTATGTGTGGATTGATGCTCTTTCCAACTATATCACAGCCCTTGGATGCTTGTCGGAAAATGATGAAAACTTTAAAAAATACTGGCCCGCTGATGTTCATCTTGTGGGCAAGGAAATTGTCAGATTTCACACCATTATATGGCCCGCAATGCTTATGGCATTAGATTTACCCCTTCCCAAGCAAGTTTTCGGACATGGCTGGCTTGTTCTCGAGGGCGGGAAAATGTCAAAATCCAAGGGCAATGTTGTGGATCCAGTAGTTTTGATTGAAAAATATGGTCTTGATGCCATCAGATATTTCTTGCTAAGAGAAGTACCTTTCGGAGCCGATGGAGTTTTTTCCAATGAAGCCCTTATTACCCGCATTAATTCTGATTTGGCAAATGATTTGGGCAATTTGGTTAGCCGTACCGCGGCCATGATTAAGAAATATTTTGACGGTAATATACCCAAAGAAAGAGAAAAAGGCGAATTTGATCAGGAATTAAGAAGTGTTGTTGTTAATACAAAGGGCAGGGCTGAGGAGTATCTGGATAAACTCCAGTTCAGCACCGCGCTTACAGAAATATGGAAAGCAGTTTCCCGCACGAATAAGTATATTGACGAAACCATGCCTTGGACTCTGGCAAAAAAAGATGAGAATAAAGCCAGGCTTGCAGAGGTAATGTATAATCTTGCCGAAAGTATACGCATTATTTCAATTTTGATTCAACCATTTATGCCCGAGACTCCTGAAATCATTTGGGGACAGTTTGCGGTACCCGAAAGTCAGAGAACATGGGAAAGTGCAGGCGTATGGGGAATATATGAACAGTCTTCGGCTGTTAAAACAGGAGAAATTATATTCCCTCGTATCGATCTTGAAAAGGAAATGGAAGCACTTTCGACTTTGACAAAAGGTGAGTCAAAAACCGATGTATCTACTCCGGCGAAAACAGTAATTGAAGAGAAGCCCGAAGGGGTTGCCCTTATAGGGATAGATGACTTTGCAAAGGTTGACTTAAGAGTGGTGAAGGTAATATCCTGCGAAAAGGTAGAAAAGAGCGACAAGCTTTTAAAGCTGAAGGTTTGTTGCGGAGCAGAGGAAAAACAGGTTGTATCAGGTATTGCGAAATATTATACGCCTGAGGAAATGGTGGACAAGACCTTGATTCTTGTAGCTAATTTAAAGCCTGCGAAACTACGTGGCATTGAAAGCCAGGGAATGATTCTTGCTGCATCTGATAATGACAAACTTGTATTGGTAACCGTTGATAAAGATATACCTTCAGGCAGTAAGGTTAGCTAAGGAACGGAGAGAATGCTTTGATTGACTCACATGCACATTATGATGACGAAAAATTCGATATGGACCGTGACCAAGTTCTTCAAGATTGCATTACTCATGGTGTAACACACATATTGAACGCAGGCAGTAACATTGAAAGCTCAAAAAAGTCTATTGAACTTGCAAAAAAACATCCATTTGTTTATGCGGCTGTAGGTGTTCATCCCCATGACGTTTCAGAATGTGATATAAATACCATAGATACACTCACATCATTCTCTGAAGCTGATAAGGTAGTTGCAATAGGAGAAATAGGGCTGGATTATCACTACGATTTTTCGCCCAGAGAGGTGCAAAGAGAGTGGTTTGCCAAGCAAATAGCACTTGCACGAAAGCTGAAGCTTCCGATAATAATACATGATAGAGAATCCCATAAAGATGTTTTAGATATAATAAAAAGTGAAAAAGCCGGTGAGGTGGGAGGAGTATTTCATTGCTTTTCCGGGTCCAAGGAAATGGCACGGGAAGTTTTAAACCTTGGCTTTAAGATTGGACTGGGCGGAGCTATAACCTTTAAAAATGCTCAGAAGCCTATTGAGGTACTTCGCTATGTGCCACTAGATATGCTTTTGGTTGAGACCGATTGCCCGTATATGACTCCTGAACCTCATAGAGGCAAAAGAAACTGGTCAGGCTATATAGAGCTTGTATTAAATAAAATTTCTGAAATAAAGGAAATAGATTATGCTTTGGCCGAAGAGGCAACGACAAATAACGCAATTCATCTATTCAAATTACAATCCATTTACTAGTATCCAGGGGGTTGGTCATGAAAAAATTTGTAATAGTTATGATATCTGCTATTGTTCTCTTTTTGTTTCTCATGCTAAATTATCTTGTGTGGGACAAAGAAAATCTGCAAAGTCAGCGAGAGAGTGACAAAATTGAACAGGATTGGCTTAAGGGGCAGAACCGGATTCTTTCAGCCACCGTTGAAGATTTGGAGCAAGCCAATAAGAAGCTGGAAAATGAGGTTGCCGCAAATAAAAATGAGATGAGCGATTTAGAAGAAAAGCTACGTTCAACTCTGCAAAAGGAAGCAAATGACCTGCAAGAAATTCAGAGACAATCAGAAGCCTTGAATGCGTTCAAGGTGCTCATGGAACAAGACGTAAAACAGGTTACTGAAAACTGGTTTTATAGCATTACCCAAAAAAATTATCTTGATTCAATGGCCTACCTTAATAAAGAATTCACACTCTGGGGCGAATCCTATACAGAAGATAAATACATAGAGTTAGTTTCAAATATAGAGTCAATATTTATAGCTGAAGAAGGGAACTCAAGCCAGAAGGACGCATTTATGGTACTTGAAGGCGGAGAACCCCATGTCGTACAAGCAAGTCTGCTGGTAAAAGCATATATTGCAAAAGACGCAGAAAAAAGCTTACCTTATCTGGTTGATGGTTTAAACACCCTAGAGGTAGGATTTATTTACAATTCTGAGTCAAAAAAATGGGTAATAATGCATGTAATTACCAAAAATTAACGGAAACCCTTGACAAAAAAAATAAACCTATATAAAATGTAAAAGCCTTGCATAACAATAAAAAGATAAGGGGTGTATTTATCCCGAATTTACAAAAGCGCGTCTGTTTATGCCCTAGATGGAGATACACACACGTAAAAGCAATCGTAAGATTGTTGAAATCTAATTAAATAAGGAGAGGAAGTTTGGATGAATAGTTTATACTTTACTTTCATCAAACGTACACTTCCCCTTAAGCAATTGGCTATGCTGTTTATTCTGTCGGCATTTGCTGTAACCGCTGGTATAAAATTATACAATGGCATCAGTAAAGATGTTAAGGTTATTGATAACGGTAAGCCAATCGTCGTGAAAACTATGGGAGTTAGTGTTGAAGAGGCACTTGAGAGATTAGATATCTCAATAAGGCCTGATGACTACATTAGTATGCCCCTTGGTGCAAATCTAGATAATGATGCCCTGAATGTTATAAACATTAAGCGGGCAGTACCTGTTAACATTATGATCGACGGACAGCTTAGGGAGGTATGGTCCTACAAGGACACGGTTGAAGAAGTAATAGAAGAAAACGGTATTACTTTAGATTCATTGGATCGCTTCGAAGGCTTAACGGCATCGAGTCAAGTTTCAGCTGACATGGTCATAAGTGTAGTTCGTGTAAGCGAAGAAATCACCGCTGAAAAAGTGGATATACCATATACAGTAGTTGAAAAACCCAATAAAACAATGAATGATGGTGATACCAAGGTTATTATTGATGGGGAAAACGGTGTACGAGAGAAGTATTACAAGATAACCTATGAAGATGGTAAGCCTGTTGATCGTCTATTTGTCAACGAAGATGTTGTAAAAGCCCCTGTGGATCAAGTAGTCGAGTATGGAACAGTAATGAATTTCAGAAATTCAAGAGGCGATTTGGTTAGGTATTCCAATGTCTTAGACATGAGGGCAACGGCATACACTTCATCCTTTGAAGATACCGGAAAGTATCCGGATCACCCTGCGTTTGGAATAACATATACGGGAATGCGGGCAAGAGAAGGTGTAATCGCAGTTGATCCAAAGATCATCCCTCTGGGAACAAAGCTCTATGTTGAGATTCCCGGACCGGCTGCGGACTATGGCTTTGCTATTGCGGGGGATATAGGAAGTGCTATTAAAGGGAAAAATATTGACTTATATTTTGACACCACATCTCAAGTAAGCCGATGGGGGAGAAGAAATGTAGTCGTGTATATCTTAAATGAACAGAGCGATGGCCGTTGGAAGGACAATGTAGAGCCATGTAAATAAATAGTAAGTTTTAAAATAATTTTTGGGCGGTTAATACCGCCCATTTTATATGGTATTATTGAAAAGAATTGTAATGAATTAATGTTCTCACTTAGGGTAAGAATAAGCGGTCGCATTCTTAAGAAGGCGGGCGCCATGAGGTATTATTATGATTAACACAAACGAGGTTATAAAGAAATATGGGCTGAAGCTGACCAAATCTTTAGGCCAGAATTTTTTAACCGATATCAATATAATAAAAAAAATAGTTGAAACGGGAGAGGTAAGCTCTTCCGATTTAGTTGTGGAGATAGGCCCGGGAATAGGTTCTATGACTGCGGAAATTGCCAGACTTGCGGGAAAGGTTATTGCGGTGGAAATAGATAAGAATCTTATTCCTGCGCTAAACGAAAATCTTAGCTCGTTTTCAAATGTTTCGGTAGTTCACCAAGATATTATGAAAGCAGATATCAATGAATTGATAAATGGCTGGACAGGGCCGTTAAAGGTTATTTCGAACCTGCCCTACTATATTACCACCCCTATTATTATGATGCTTTTAGAAGGTGATATTGCCTGGGACACATTGGTGTTTATGGTACAGAAGGAAGTTGGGCAAAGACTTGCCGGCACTCCGTCTACCAAAGATTACAGTGCCATATCATTGGCTGTTCGCTACTATTCAGATCCAAAGCTTGCTTTTACGGTCTCCAAAAACTGCTTTATTCCTAAGCCTGATGTGGATTCGGCTGTTGTTAAGCTGAAAAAACGTGAACTTGCCTGTGCCCGAGATATTGACAAAGACTTGTTTTTTAAAGTTGTGAAGGCATCCTTTGGTCAAAGACGGAAAACTCTTCTTAATTCATTGGGTTCGCAAGGTTGGCTGGAAGGTGGCAAGGAAGGCCTTAGAAATGTCCTTGTTAAGCTTGGCATAAAGGAAAACACCCGTGCGGAGGAATTAACCATAGAGGATTTCGCCCGGCTTAGCGACGAGCTTGAAAAATAATCTGCCCATAATTATGAGGGAAATGTTATATCAGCCTGATTTGATGCGTATACTTTCATGAAAGGTCTAATCAGGTGGTATTATGCAGGCAGGTTTTGCGAGGAAATATGCCATAATGGAGGAGCTTGACGGAGGCTTCAGTGCAGGTAGTACGCCTGAGGCATTTGTCCGTTTAGATTCCTGGGAAGGTAGAATTCAAGCCTCAATTCATGTTAAAGGTCTTAAACAGGGGCCGTATAAATATGTACTCTATTTAATTTTCGCACGGAGTGAAACGCTTATACCTATTATGGTTGGTGATGTGAATATATCCTACAGCGGTATGCAAAGCGGGCTTGAAATTGAGGCGGATACATTAAAAAATAATTATATAAAGCCGGATTCGGTGCGCTTTGCGGCGCTGACGGCCGAGAGTCAGAATAAAAAATGGGTTCCGCTTTTCGCAAGCTTTGAAAAAAGCCACAAATGGGATGAGAGTATAAGGCAGTTAATCCTTATCAACTCTTCCGAAGAAAGAAAACCTGAAACAACCCCCGGACCGGAAATCTCTTATACCGGAAAAATCACCGATTCATCTGACATTCAATCGGCCATGAAGGAAGAAAAAACATTTGATTCTAATGAACAAGAGAAGGTCTCGGATAAACCTGTATCAACCGAATCAATAAATTATTCTTCGAAAGTATATCAAGATGCCAATTTATCTAAATCTTACAATGATGTGAAAAAAACAAATAAAAAGGATTATTCTGCGGGCATTTGTGATATTTCGAAATTGGAAGGCCTTCTTACCAATAATTTTGAAGCACATTATCCTTTTAAACGCTCCAGCAGAGGATATTCATGGTATCGGGTATCAGATTTAGCAAAGCTCAGTAATATTATGTATATGTCAGGAATTAATGTTCCCTTGTTTGCCAATCCGAAAATTTTAGTCGGGCTATTCAAATTCAAACACATTCTCGCAGGCCTGTATCGCGGTGATAATGGCTCTAAGTATTATGTCATAGGTGTTCCGGCGAAAGATGAAAATGATAATAAGCCGTTTGACAATGCCTGTCGATGGGCACCGGTACAGGATAATTCCATACGTGATATGGGCGGATATTGGTTGGTTTATGTAAGTTTGAAGTCGGGGAAAATAGTAGTATAAAAGTTTTGGTAGCAGGCTTCACCATGGATGCAGTAGGATAATATATAAAGCATATTATACTATTTTATGAGAAGTTCGGTTCTGAATCGAGAGGGGGATACCCCTTTTTCTTTTTTGAAGGTTTTTGAGAATTGAAGGGGGTCTTCATATCCTACAGATCTTGAGACGTCACCTATACTGAGTAAGGGATTGTTAAGTAGCTCGCAGGCTTTGTTAATTCGATAATTAATAATATAGTCTCTGGGAGAAATCCCGAGGTGTCTTGAGAATAATGTTGAAAGATAACTCCGATCTATTTTTAGAAAACTTGCGATTCCGCTTACCGAAAGAGGGCTTGCAAAGTTCTTTTCTATATATTCTGTTGCTTTTGAAACATATAGGGTGGAATCGGTGTTCTTTTCTGCAATTGGCTCTTGGAATTGAATTCTGTGAACTAAATGTGCTAAGAATTGATACAGTAAACCTGATAACATTAAATCCGAGGGATGTAGGCTCCTCGCCTCAGTTATCATCTTTTCAAGACTCTCAACCAAATAATCACTTTCATAGTGGTTGAACGTGGGAAAGTCAAGTGAGAGCCCTGCTCTATTGAGAACCTGTTCAGCCTTAAGACCATGAAAACCTACCCAGGAATATGTCCAAGGCTCAGTGCTGTCAGCTTTATAGCTGACAATCTGTCCGGGACAAATTAAAAATCCCTCACCGGCTTCAAGAATATGAGTTTGTCCGTTAACAAAAAAACTGCCCTTCCCCGACAATATCACATGAATGATATAGTGATCCCGTACACCGGGGCCCCATGAATGATAAGGCAAACATTCTTCAATACCACATCTGTATACATTTAAATCGGTGTTGTCTTTCTTAGAAATATAGTATTTTTCAAGCAAGCTCATCATCCTTCCGGTTAACAAAAACACATATAATACACACATTATAACATTTACCTGTACGTAGTGTAAAATTATAATTAGAGTGGAACAAGTTTATAATGAAGTTGAAACAATACTCTCGTTATAATAAGAGTATTTTATGTGTTCATATGAAAGGATGATAAAAATGGCTGAGCTAAGATGGCACCCGCTTATTAAGGACTGGATTATGATTGCCTCTCATAGGCAGAACAGGCCACAAATGCCAAAGGATTGGTGCCCGTTCTGTCCGACCAGCGGCAATGTTGAGGAATATGATGTAATGGAATATGACAACGATTTTCCTGCTCTTATGCAAAATCCGCCTGAGCCCGATGATGTGGCAAACGATTTTTTCAAGGTGAAGCCGGCTTATGGAAAATGTGAAGTCATCCTTTATTCGCCGAAGCATACTATAACCTTGCCACAACTGCCCGAGAGTCATGTTAGAAAGCTTGTGGATTTGTGGACAGAGCGATTTGTGGAGCTTAAAAAAGATGAAAAAATAAAATATATTTATATTTTTGAAAACCGTGGAGAGGTTGTTGGAGTTACCATGCCCCATCCTCACGGACAAATTTACGGTTACTCTTATATCCCTAAAAAACTTGAGCTGGAGCTGGAATCCTGCAAAGAATATCACAGCACTCACGCAGAGTGCCTGATTTGCAAGATGTTAGCCGAAGAAAGAGCATTTAAGGAGAGAGTGATTTTTGAAAATGATGATTTCACCGTTTTCCTACCATTCTTTACAGAGTACCCTTATGGAGTGTACATTATAAATAGAAATCACAAGCAGAATATAACTCAGTTCAATGAAAGAGAAAAGGATAACCTGGCAAAGACAATTCGTGGAACTGTTGGTATGCTGGATTCCTTATTTGACAAGCCGTTTCCCTACATGATGTGTATGCACCAGGACCCTGTAAACAGTGGCGACTATTCAGATATCTATCATTTCCACATAGAATTTTTCCCACCTATGCGTTCGGATGTAAAACAAAAGTTTAATGCCTCCAGCGAAACCGGTGCATGGGCGCATTGTAATCCTACCGCACCGGAGGAAAAGGCCGAAGAGCTTAGAGTAGCGTACAAAAAATTTATGGCTAAAGGCTAAAGTCGTTTTATAAATATTGGCAGGGAGGAAACAATATGAATAAGAAAGAACTTATCCAAAGTTTTATAGGATATTTTGGAGGAAGCAGTGAAAAAATCCGGATATTCACCTCACCGGGACGTGTAAATCTTATCGGTGAACATACCGATTATAACGGAGGCTTTGTGTTTCCCGCTGCGCTTACGTTTGCAACAACTATAATTGCCAGACCGCGTAATGACAATAAGATAAGATTGATAGCAAATGATCTTGAAATAATGGTAGAGGCCGATTTGGACAATTTATCGTCATATAAAAGCCTTAAGTGGGGCAATTACCAGCTGGGTGTGGCAGATGAACTTATTAAAGCGGGATTTAACATTATAGGCTGTGACCTGATGTATGATGACAAAGTGCCTTTAGGGAGCGGATTATCGTCTTCTGCAGCAATAGAGGTGGCGACTGCCATTGCCTTGGTGAGTCTGGGAGATGAAGCATACGGTAAAACAAAAAAATTGAACATGGTTGAAATGGCTTTAATATCTCAAAAAGCCGAACACAATTATGTTGGCGTTATGTGTGGAATAATGGATCAATTCGCCTCGGCCATGGGGGAAAAGGATTATGCAATTTTTCTGGATTGTAAGGATTTAAGCTACGAGCTTGTTCCTATTAAGCTTGAAGGTTATTCTCTTGTTATAGGAAATACAAATAAAAAACGAAGCCTCGGAGAAGGACAATATAATGAGAGAAGGTCCCAGTGCGAAGAAGGCCTCGGGATTCTTAAAAAGTCTTTTCCTAAAGCGACTTTTCTCAGAGATATTTCGGTTTCAGACTATGAAAACCATAAGAGTATGCTCACCGATGATATTATAAGAAAACGCGTCGAACATGTGATTTATGAGAATCAAAGAGTTATTGACTCTGTTAAGGCCTTAAAAGATGGTGACATTAAGTTGTTTGGAAAGCTAATGGATCAATCTCATGACTCCCTTAAAGATTTATATGAAGTAACAGGAAAAGAGCTGAATACCTTGGTTGAAGAAGCAAGGAAAATTGAAGGTGTTTTAGGCTCTCGCATGACCGGAGCGGGATTTGGTGGTTGCACAGTAAATCTGGTAGCTAACGAAGCAATAGATGAATTTATTAAAAAAGTGGGAACGGCCTATAAAGAGAGAATAGGGTATGAAGCCAGCTTCTATATTTCTGATGTAGGAGACGGTGGACGGGAAGTAGAGGTAGCAAAATGAGTATTTTGGTATGTGGCGGAGCAGGTTATATCGGAAGTCATATGGTAGCTGAGCTACTTACTAACAATGAAGATGTAGTTGTGGTTGACAATCTTCAAAAAGGTCATAAAGACGCTATTTTAGGTGGTAAGTTCTATAAAGGCGATATTCGTGACAGTGATTTTATGGATCAGGTATTTACTGAGAATAGCATTGAGGCAGTTATCCACTTTGCCGCAGATTCTCTTGTGGGAGAAAGCGTCGTGATGCCTCTGAAATACTACTATAATAATGTTTACGGAACTCAATGCCTGTTGGAAAAAATGAAGGCATATGATGTCAAATACATAGTCTTTTCATCAACGGCTGCAACCTATGGGGAGCCTGAAAACACTCCGATTCTTGAGAAAGACAGGACATTTCCTACGAATCCCTATGGAGAAACAAAGCTGGCCATTGAAAAAATGCTGAAATGGTGCGATACAGCCTATGGAATTAAATCTGTTGCTCTTCGATATTTCAATGCGGCTGGTGCTCATAAAAGCGGGAAAATAGGAGAGGACCATAAGCCTGAGAGCCATTTAATACCTATAATTCTGGACGTGGCTTTAGGTAAACGGGATAATATTCAGATTTTCGGAGATGATTATGCAACTCCCGACGGAACCTGTATTCGCGATTATGTGCATGTTTCAGACCTTGCAAGAGCCCATAGCCTGGCATTAAATAGTTTAAGGAACGGTAGCGAAAGTACCGTTTATAATTTGGGTAATGGTATAGGTTTTTCTGTAAAGGAAGTAGTTGAGGCAGCGAGGCAGGTAACAGGTCACGAAATCCCTCAAACCATTGTATCAAGAAGGGCAGGCGATCCTGCGGTGCTGGTGGCATCATCTCAAAAAATCAAAGAGCAACTCAAGTGGAATCCTGCCGAAAATGATTTGAAAACCATTATAGCATCTGCTTGGGAATGGCATAAGAACCATCCTTTAGGATATGGAGATTAGTATCAACACAGATAAAGGGTTCATTTTACTCAAGATGAAATAAGTGTTTTTTATATTGACAACAGGGTAAAATGCTAATATACTTCTATAAAATAATATAAAACCTATATGAATTATATAGTAACGAAAGTGAGCTCTTTATGAAAATATTATTTGACAGATTACTTAGGCAAAACTTTAGAAATGGACGAATGTGCTGTTGTTAAAAATTGTGCTTACAAATTAAAATGAAGGCGAGAGGATTTTTAACATGGCAAATAAAAAATATAAATTTGAAACATTGCAGGTTCACGTAGGACAGGAGAAACCGGATAGTGCAACAGACTCAAGAGCTGTGCCAATTTATGCGACCACATCATATGTATTTAAGGATAGTGCCCAAGCCGCCGGTAGATTTGCTTTAACAGAAAGCGGAAACATATATACTAGACTTCAGAATCCTACCTCTGATATTTTTGAACAAAGAATAGCAGCATTAGAGGGCGGAGTTGCTGCATTGGCCACTTCTTCAGGATCGGCTGCAGTTAGCTATGCTGTCCAGAATATTGCCGTCGCCGGAGACCATATAGTATCATCAAATACTATATATGGGGGAACATATAACTGTTTTGCAAATACTCTTAAAGATTGTGGAATTGAGACTACCTTTGTTGACGGAAGCAATGTAAAAAACTTCGAAAATGCGATTAAGCCCAATACTAAGGCTTTATTTATGGAGAGTATGGGAAATCCAAATTGCGACATTATAGACATGGAAAGAGTGGCAGAGATTGCCCACAAAAACGGCATTCCCCTGATTGTTGACAGTACCTTTGCAACTCCTTTTCTCCTCCGTCCAATTGAGCACGGCGCAGATATAGTAGTTCATTCGGCAACTAAATTTTTAGGCGGTCATGGAACGGTTTTAGGCGGTGTTATAATAGACGGCGGAAAATTTGACTGGGTACAGAATAATAAATTTCCCGGCCTTTCACAGCCTAATCCAAGCTATCATGGTATTGTGTTTACCGAAGCCTGTGGCAACATAGCGTATATAGTCAAGATTCGCACAACTCTTATGAGGGATACCGGGGCTGCTATAAGTCCTTTTAATTCTTTTTTACTCCTTCAAGGGCTTGAGACTTTGTCTTTGAGGGTCGAAAGGCATGTGGCAAATGCGTTAAAGGTTGTTGAATATTTATCAAAGCATCCTCAGGTTGAAAAGGTGAACCATCCATCATTAGAAAGCCATCTTGATCACTCTCTTTACAATAAATATTTCCCAAATGGTGCCGGGTCAATATTTACCTTTGAAATCAAGGGAGGCTCTAAGGAAGCACAAAAATTCTGTGAGAGTCTGGAGGTGTTTTCTCTTCTTGCAAATGTGGCCGATGTTAAATCATTGGTTATCCATCCTGCATCAACAACTCATTCTCAGATGAATGAAGAGGAATTGTTGGAATGCGGGATTAAACCAAGTACGGTACGCTTATCAATAGGAACTGAACATATCGATGACATTATTGCAGATTTGGAGCACGGTCTTAAAACAATAGAATAAAAGTATAAGTAAAGAGCCTTATCTAGCGAAGTCCTTAACTCTTAGCTTTTGGGTAAATTTCGCTATTATATAAGGCTCTTTTTAAAGAAAGTATTACGAAGAGTTATAAACTACCCAAAACTACCCAAGTATTTGTTTACACTAATAGGACAAAACATATATAATAAAAAATATTAAACGATGTATAGTTTTTAGTACAATATTTTATATAAATCGGAGGAATAGGCATGGCAGGTATAGTTGTAGTTGGAACTCAATGGGGAGACGAGGGTAAAGGCAAGTATATTGATATTTTATCCGGCGATTCTGATTATGTAGTAAGATATTCCGGAGGTAATAATGCCGGACATACTATAGTATATGAGGGTACCAAATACGCATTTCATCTTATACCTTCGGGAATGCTAAGAAAGGGTAAGACCTGCATTATTGCAAATGGTGTGGTTATTGATCCATCAGTTCTGATTAAGGAAATTGAGAGTCTTAAAAAACAGGGTATAGAAACAGCTGAGTTGCTTATAAGTGATAGAGCTCATATTATAATGCCATGGCATATTTCACTGGATAATCTTCAGGAGAATATGAGGGGTAAGGAAGGTCTCGGAACCACGAAAAGAGGAATAGGCCCAACCTATGCTGATAAGGCCGAACGAAGCGGCATCCGTATGGGTGATATGATGGATGCTGATTATTTCAAGGAAAAGGTGTATTCGAATATTAAGATAAAGAATGCGATTATTGAAAAGGTTTACGGCGGCATTGCAATTGACCCGGAGAAGGTTATAGCAGAGTATCTGGGCTATGCGGATATACTAAGACCATATGTCATGGATGTAAACTCTATTATTCACAGAGCCTTGGAGAAGAGCCAGGTGGTTCTTTTTGAAGGTGCGCAGGCTACTTTCCTGGATCTTGATTTCGGGACATATCCATATGTCACATCATCAAATCCAATATCCGGAGGCGTATGCATCGGTGCCGGAGTTGGACCAAAAATGATTACTGAAGTTTTAGGGGTCATGAAGGCATATACCTCAAGAGTAGGAGCCGGTCCTTTTGTTACCGAACAACAAAATGAAATTGGCGACAAAATCCGTGAATATGGGCATGAGTACGGCACCACAACTGGACGTCCGCGTAGGTGTGGGTGGCTCGATTTGGCGATGCTAAAATATTCAGCCAGAATTAACAGTCTTACAGGACTTTGCATAAACCATATAGATACCATTGGTAAAATGGATAATATTAAGTTATGTGTGAATTATAAGCTAAATGGGAAAGTGATTGATTACTATCCCTCAAATCTGAAAGAGTTGGAACGCTGTGAACCGGTTTATGAGG
>CAYUZC010000011.1:0-17028 GCA_964449525.1 uncultured Ruminiclostridium sp. | reverse complement strand
GGTTATTATATCATGATTATTACCGTTACAACAATCATGATATATCAAGGTTCCCCGGGACCCATCCGCAATTGCGCAAGTCTGTGCGATAATGGGTAATATTCTTCACAAGCCTAATGGATAATAATATATTGATAAAGTATTTCCGTACTTGAAGCCAATAAACACTGTGAATAGAAAATAAGGCTAAAGAAGCTCCCAAAGAGATGGTACTTGAATAAAAGGCAAGTACTCTCCCCAGCCAAGCAAGAGTGAAAACAAAAGGTGAAGCAGCGGAATTGCAACAATACCAAAAGCAAAATATTTAAGGGTTTGTTCACTCTTCATTTTTAAAGCAAGTGGAGGTAAAAATACGGTTAATAGCAGAATAAGTATGTAATACAGAAATCCTGGAAGCTTAAATGCGCCACGATAACGGCTTATAATAAAGCTCCCGTATACAGTTAACATTCCAATAATATTGATGAGGAATGACTTGGACTTATACTGAGTACCCATAACAAGTCTTATAACGCATAAAAATGCCATATATGTAACGCTTGCCATTATAAGGAATCTAAATGCTTGATCCACTATCATCACCCCTCAATTTTTATTATTTTACTACAATATTGACCAAACGACCCTTTACAACAATTACCTTGACTATATTCTTACCTTCCATATATTGAACCGATCGGGGATCGTCCTTGACAATTTCTTCAATTTCCTTATTGTCGGAATCGGTTGGTACATTTATTTTATACTTGATTTGACCGTTAAACTGAACCGCTAGCTCAACCTCATCCTTCACAAGAGCTTTTTCGTCATATGCCGGCCAGCTCTGTTTAAATATCGATTCTTTCTCTCCGATTTTTTGCCACATCTCTTCTGCAAAATGAGGGGCAAAGGGAGAAAGTAGCTTTAATAAATCTCTTACAGTATCTTCAACCAGTCGCCTGTTTTTAACATCAACTATATCATATTTATAAATAGCGTTTACCAACTCCATAAGTCTTGCAATTGAAGTATTGAACTGGAACTGATCAGTATCCTGCGAAACACTCTTTATGGTATTATGCCTGACAAAATTGAGTTCCTTCTCATCTGCTCCCATAGTATTTGAGGATGCTTTTCCTCTTTCTGAAATAAGCTTCTCAATAATCCTATCAATTCGTCCTACGAAGCGATCTATAGCCTTTATTCCGTCATCGCTCCATGGGCCACCTTCAATATAGGCAAAACCAAAGGCCAAATACATCCTGAATACATCTGACCCATATTTGCTTATATACTCATCCGGAGTTACAGTATTACCTCTGGACTTAGACATTTTCTGTCCGTCAGAGCCTAAAATGCTACCCTGGTGAATTAATGAGAGGAATGGTTCGTCAAAATTAAGATAACCCATATCTCTCAATGCTTTTGTAAAGAATCGAGCATAAAGAAGATGCATAGCTGCGTGTTCAGCCCCGCCCACATACTTATCTACGGGAAGAATTTTATTTATCCATTCGGGGTTAAAGGCTTCTTTATCGTTCTTATTATCCGGATATCTTAAATAGTACCAGCTCGAGCAAACAAATGTATCCAATGTGTCCGAATCCCTCTTTGCATGACCTCCGCATGAGGGACAAGTTGTATTGATAAACTCCTCGCACTTAGCAAGAGGAGATTCTCCATCAGGAGTAAATGATACGTTGTATGGAAGCTCTACAGGTAGCTGTTCTTCGGGAACGGAAACAGTACCACACTTTTCGCAATGAATAATAGGAATGGGTGCACCCCAATAACGCTGTCTTGAGACAAGCCAATCCCTTATACGATAAGTAACCTTAAGCTCGCCCTTACGCTCTTTTGCGAGTTTATCGACAATGCCAAGACGGCCTTCCTCTGATGTAACCCCGTCAAACTGACCACTTCCAGTTAAAATTCCATCCTCGGTAAATGGGAGAGCGTCATCGGTATCTTCTTTTCCTTTAATAACACGTATTATATCTAATCCATATTTCTTCGCAAATTCATAATCTCTTTCATCATGGGCAGGTACAGCCATAACGCAACCTGTTCCATAGCCTGCAAGAACATAATCGGCCACCCAAATCTGAACTCTTTCACCTGTAAGTGGATGAATGGCATAAGCCCCGGTAAATACACCGGTTTTTTCTCGGGTGGTAGAAAGCCTGTCAATTTCTGAAATCTTGTTAACCTGCTTACGGTATTCCTCCACAGCGTTTTTGCACTCAGGTGTCGTTATTTTATCAACAAGCTCATGCTCCGGAGCCAAAACCACATAAGTAACACCGTAAAGGGTGTCTGCACGGGTTGTAAATACATTGAAAGCAATCTCAGAGGACTTGTCCTCACTCTCCACCTTGAACTCTATTAGTGCGCCCTCGGAACGCCCTATCCAGTTTGTCTGGATTTTCTTTGTTTTTTCAGGCCAATCCAAGCCGGGCAAACAATCCAAAAGCTCTTGTGCGTATTCGGTGATTTTAAAGAACCATTGTGTAAGATTCTTTCTGGTTACATCACTATTACACCGCTCACAGGCACCATCCACAACCTGTTCATTGGCAAGCACAGTTTTACAGCTTGGACACCAATTAACAGGAGCATTTTTTCTGTATGCCAAGCCCTTTTTATATAACTGAAGGAAAATCCATTGAGTCCATTTGTAATACTCAGGGGCACAGGTTATCACCTCATAGTCCCAATCAAAGGTAGCACCCATTTCTTTGAGTTGCCGTTTCATTGTTTCGATATTTTTCATGGTTGAGTCTTTAGGATGAATTCCGGTCTTAATTGCATAGTTTTCAGCAGGAAGACCGAAAGCGTCAAATCCTTGAGGATGAAATACATTATAGCCCTGCATTCTTTTCATCCTTGCCCAGGAATCCGTGAGCCCAAAATTATACCAATGGCCTACATGAAGCTTGGCTCCCGATGGGTAAGAAAACATTTCAAGACAATATAGCTTCTTATCCAACTTATTGCAGTCAAAATTATATAGTTTGCTATCCTCCCATATTTTCTGCCATTTTATGTCAATTTTCCTAGAATAACTCATTTCCATAACCTCCGATATTTTGCATCCCTTATATAGTGTGCCCTAGAAATTTACAGGCTTACCGTCCTGCCAAAGTCTCTCAAGCCCATAGTATTCTCTGTCTTCCTCATGGAAGATGTGGACTACTACATCACCATAATCCAGCAGTATCCATCTTGCATGACTATATCCTTCTACCCGTAAAGGCTTTATTCCGTTTTCTGATAGCTTTTCAACCAGATTATCATTAAGAGCTTTTATATGAGTAACAGACGTACCGCTTACAATTATAAAATAATGTGCGATAGTAGTAAGAGTATGAATATCAATGGCTTTAATGTTCTTAGCTTTGCTATCCTCCAATGAATCAATAATAAGGCTTAAATTCATTTTTTCATTTTCCATAGGCTATTAAAAATCCTTCCTTTCAAATTAGCAACCTATGCTGTATTTGGATATTATACCATTAAAGTATTTTATCATCCACAATATAATTTCAATTCCGATCCGAAATGTAGAAGATTTTTTTGTATATTCTCTATATTTCCCACCGTGCGTAGTTTCCGCAGGGAAGAACTATATATGAGTCGGCAATGGGCAGTCCCACCTCGCCACAAGTAACTTTTCCCCCAAATTTTCTCCTGAGCCCAAGCTCCAGCATATTGGCCGAGACCTGAGGTGAAAAACCCGTCGTATAGGAGTTTAACAGAAAGAATAAGGGCGTATTGCTCATAACATCCTTTAGGGTGTTTACCAGCATAAAAAGTTCATCTTCAAGCTTCCAAAGCTCACCATTGGGACCCCTACCGTAAGAAGGGGGGTCCATTATAATTGCATCGTACAATCGGCCCCGTCTTATCTCCCTTTGAACAAATTTCATACAGTCATCCACTATAAAACGAACAGGCTTATCCGAAAGATTTGACAAGGCAACATTTCTTTTTGCCCATACCACCATGCCCTTAGAGGCATCCACATGGCATACAGATGCTCCCGCCCCAAGGCATGCACATGTAGCACCCCCTGTATAAGCAAAGAGGTTCAGTACAGAAATAGGCCTATCTGCAGTTAGAATCTTTTCTGCCATCCAATCCCAATTAACCGCCTGTTCCGGAAAAAGACCTGTATGCTTAAACCCTGTAGGTTCAACATTAAAGGTCAAGGTTTTATAACTAATAGTCCAATTCTGGGGTATATCTATTTTATACTCCCATTGCCCACCTCCGGCCTTACTCCTATGATAATGGGCATGTACATTTTCGCATACTCCCGATTTTGTCCAGGGCCATATTGCCTGAGGATCGGGTCGCCTTAATATAGTGCCGTTCCAGCTTTCAACCTTTTCACCATCTCCTGCATCCAAAAGCTTGTACTCAGTCCATTTATCAGCAATTATCATTTATTCTAAACCTTTCAGTGCGTAATTATTAATAAAATTAGCTTGTCTCGCTTTTTATGCGCCAGTTGCACATATGCAGTAAGCCCTTTTTTATTTTAGAGCATTCCCATAAATCTAAGAATTTCTTGCCCTATATTATTATTAAGCAGCATTAGTCCTAATCCGGTATACACAATCCCGATCATTAATAGCCCAGGAAGACCGATTAGCATACCTTTCGCACTTCCCTTAGTTTTTTCCGGTTTCTCAAAGGTATTTTTGGTTATTGCTCGAAGTATTATTATCAGCCCGAATATTATCACAATACTTATTACCAGAAAAACCGCAAAAACCGCTGCCATTATACCAAGCAGCTGTTCCAGCGATACATTATATTGTTGTGCCAATTGCGTAAATTCCGGTATATCAAAGGGATCAGTCACAACCTGAGCACCCTGTCCCTCAGTACCTGCCATATAATTTGCAAAAAGTGTTAAAAGCCCGTTATTACTAAAATGAAGAATCATACCGTTAATAATCGAGCCGGTACGGTAAACCACATACGCTGCTAAAAATCCAATCAAGGTTTGAGCAGCCAATCTTTGAAAATCAAAATGGAACAAGCCGAATAATATACCGCTTAAAAATATAGACCAGCCTGCTCCAATTCTTTCAAGGCCTCTCTGAATCATACCTCTGAAGAGCAATTCTTCACAAACCGCCGGTAGAACAGCAACCAAAAGCAGTGAAATTAAAAGATTTTTTGACATAAGGTCGGTTACATCTCCGCCGATGTATACCCTTCCAAAAACACCCTTTACGGCAAGTAGACCGATGAATCCTGCACAGAACCCCGCAATAACCATAACAGGGCTGATAACCAGCATCAGTAAAACTTCCAATGGTTTTGGCGCTTTGAGTCTAAATGTATTCTTTATGTCATATTTTCTAATAACAGCCAACAATACCGGTGGAACAACTAAGAATAAAATCTGGGAAAGTACCAGGTTTAATTCTGTAGGAAGGTTAAGCTTAACTATATACTGGGATACATATACATAATAAATAGCAACAACTGTATACAGTAAGCCTGAATCAAAAGGAACCGGTAACTTTTTCTGTTTATCGTTAAACACTTTTTCCATAAAAACCTCACATCAGTCTTGTTTTATTTGTTTTACTCTTGATGGGGGCCAAAGAATAAAAGCTGCTCTTCCTTCAAAAGAATTTATACTTACACACCCGAAATCTCGGCTGTCAACCGACATCTCCCTGTTATCACCCATAACAAAAAAGTCACCCTCCGGCACCTTGAGCGGATATTTTAACTCGCCTTTGGTAGTCAGCCCTAAAACATATGGTTTTTTCTCTACTTCTCCGTTAACATATACCTTACCGTCATCATCTATTTCTATAATATCCCCGGGTATTCCGATAATACGTTTTACATAGCGTTCATTTGTAAACTTGCGTTGCTTGGTTAATGAATCCTTTAAATCAGTAAATTTAATGCTAATAGCATCCCATATCCCATGTTTTTCTCTTCCGCCGGTTAAGAATAGTATAATATCTTCTCTTTTAAATTCATCGGTTTTGTTAACAAACCTGCTGTAATATACAATATCACCTTCAATTAATGTATTTTTCATGGAAACCTGATTTACCCCGGATATGGTGAATACCGTCAAATTCAGAATGAATACAATAGTAAAGATTACAATCATTGTAACCAGCAAACTTACTATTTCCCGAATAAATCTTCTTTTTTTCATATTAGCAGCTCCATTAATTTCTAAAGGATTTAACATATAAAAGCGTAATTTAAAATCTTATATCATTATACCATTTAGCTGATGTGAAAAATCATATAATATTTTAGGCTTTCTTAATTTATCAAGAATATATTATAACACTATTTTATTTCTATATATACATGGCAAAGTATATAGCTAAGAACATAATAGTCTTGCATCAAACAAAAAACAATGATAGCATACTATTAAAACTTGAAATATTAAAGGAGTTGAGATTTGTAATGCCTGACCCGAATCCGGATAAGTCGGACATAAGTGATTATCTCGAAAACAGTGATGTGTTAGATTATGACCACCCATTGGTGGCACAAACAGCAGAGCATCTTACATACGGTCTTAAAGACAATCTTTCAAAAGCGCGAGCTATTTACAAATTTACCAGAGATCATATCTTTGATTCTTTTCAGATTAACGCAACCAGTGTAACTATAACAGCCTCTGAAGTGCTGGATAAAGGCCATGGAATATGTTTTGCCAAGGCTCATCTTCTTGTCGCCCTTATGAGAGCTTCAGGTATCCCAGCCGGGTTTTGCTATCAGACTCGATATGATGACGATCTTGAAAGACTTATTATTCATGGATTTAGCGGTGTTCATATCCAGGAACTAGATAAATGGGTGCGAATTGATGCTTGTATGCAAGTAGATGCCAATGATTGGGGGTTCGACCCTTTCAAGGAATCCACTATAAGAAGTGTAAAAGAGGAAATTGGAGAATATGACGACTTTATTGTTTATCATACACCCAGTAAAAAACTGTTAAAAGCCTTATCTTTAGCTGATACATTAGAAGAGCTGATGAATCTTATACCTTCTGAAATATAATACTATCAATCAAGCTTGGTATGTGCTATTTTGACAACATCTGAGACAATTATCTCAGTTTCTTTTTCTGTGTCTCCGTTTATTAAATATAGCAAATACTCAATATTTCCCTCCGGCCCTGTAATTGGAGAAAAGGAAAGACCTGCGACGGAATATCCCAGATTTATGGAAGATGCAATGATTGAATCTATTACTTCCTCATGAACCTTTGGATCTTTAACTACTCCCTTTTTACCTACCTTGCTCCTACCTGCCTCGAATTGAGGCTTTATCAGACAAACCACTTCTGCTGAAGGCTTCAGCAGAGCTTTTAAAGGCGGAAGAATAAGTTTCAGCGAAATAAATGCGACATCTACCGAACCAAAATCTAATAGTTCACTTATTTGATCTTTGGTAACATAACGAAAATTAGTTCGCTCCATG
This sequence comes from uncultured Ruminiclostridium sp., assembly GCA_964449525.1. Classification (GTDB taxonomy): domain Bacteria; phylum Bacillota; class Clostridia; order DSM-8532; family DSM-8532; genus DTU059. The sequence goes on along the minus strand of CAYUZC010000011.1, from coordinate 9,561 downwards.
CAAATTACCCTAGGATCATTTCTTAGTTCCCAGGCCAACTGACCGTAGCCTACATCCACCGAATACACTTTTTTTGCGCCGTTCTTAAGCATAACATCGGTAAAACCGCCTGTTGATGCACCCACATCCACACAGGTCAAATCCTCAAGGTCTATTTTGAACTCAGTAATAGCCTTTTCCAGCTTCAAACCTCCGCGGCTAACATAAGGTATTGATTTACCTTTAACCTCTATAGAACATTTCTCGCTGAAAGTCGTTCCCGGTTTATCAGCACGTTCACCGTCAACAAATATTAAACCCGCCATTATAGAGGCTTTAGCCTTTTCTCTGCTCTCAAAGAACCCTTTATCAACTAAAATTACATCCAATCTTTCCTTGGCCATTAATACCTCTGTTCCTTCACTTGTTCTTGTCAAGCTCTTTTATAATACTGTTTTTTATTCCCTCAGCATCGATTCCGTATTTCTTGTATATCAATTCTCTTTTACCGTGTTCAATTCCTTTGACGGGAAGACCAATAACCTTTGTATAAGCTCCTATACGGGCATCGCTAATAAGACCCGTCACATAGGCACCAAAGCCCCCATCCTTAATAACATCCTCAATGACTATGACATTCTTAGTTTTCTTTGCAGATGTTAATATGAGGTCTTCATCAGCAGGCCGTAAGAATCTTGGATTGATAATCTCGCATGAAATTCCTTCAGATTCCAACAAACGGGCTGTTTCAAAGGCCGTCTTTAGCATACACCCCACACCTATAAGAGTAACAGAAGTACCTTTTCTCAGAATTAAACCTTTTCCCAGCGCCACAGGTGTATCAGATCCGGTAAACTCACGACCATAACCCCTGGGATAACGAACGGCAACAGGCCCCTGATGATTTAAAATAGCGTAATCCAGCATCATCTTCAGCTCGTTTGGTGATGCCGGTGATAAAATTGCAATATTGGGTATAGTATAGAGAAAGGAAACATCATAGATACCTTGGTGGGTTTCCCCGTCATCTCCTACAACTCCCGCACGATCTATGGCAAACACCACCTTTAGGTTTTGCAGTGCAACGTCGTGAAGAATCTGATCATAAGCTCTTTGCAGGAAGGTAGAATATATTGCAACTACAGGCTTTACCCCTCCCATTGCCAGACCGGCAGCCAAGGTAACTCCGTGCTGTTCAGCTATACCCACATCAAAAAAGCGCTTCGGATATAATTCCCTAAAATGTGAGAGTCCTGTTCCATTAGTCATTGACGCCGTAATGGCAATAATCTTTTCGTCATGTTTTGCAAGTTCACATATTTTTTTGCCAAATACGTTTGAATAATTCTCGCTTCCCATATTAGCCATTTGCCCGGTTTCAATTTCAAAGGGCGCAACTCCATGGTAGATGCCAGGGTTTTGTTCTGCAAATTTGTATCCTTTTCCTTTGATCGTAGCGACATGTACCAAAACAGGACCTTTCATCGCTTTTGCCTGTTCAAAAACCTTGACCATTTCTTTTATATTATGTCCGTCGATAGGCCCAAAATAACGAAACCCCAAGTCCTCAAAGAACATCGAGGGTATAAATATGCTTTTCATAGACGCCTTCATTTTGTGAAGAAATTTTCTAAGTCTCTTTCCCGACTTTGGAAATGAATCTATAAAAGCCTGCATGGATTCTCTGGTCTTATAGTAAAAGGGACGAACCCGAATTTTGCTCAGATATCTGGAAAGCCCCCCTACATTGGGAGCAATTGACATACCGTTATCATTAAGAATTATCAAAAGATTAGTGCGAGATATTCCCGCATCATTCAGTGCCTCTAAAGCCATACCTCCCGATAATGCTCCGTCCCCTATAACAGCCGCCACTGTATAGTCCTCGCCATTTAAATCCCGCGCTCTGGCAATTCCAAGAGCAGCAGAAACCGAGGTGCTACTATGTCCTGTATTAAAGACATCATATTCACTTTCTTGTGTTTTTGGAAAGCCCGCAATTCCGTCCATTTGACGTAACGAACCAAAGGAATCCTTACGTCCGGTAAGAATTTTGTGTACATAGGTTTGGTGGCCTACATCCCAAATAATTTTATCCGAGGGAGTATTAAGAACCTTGTGAAGAGCTATTGTCAACTCTACAACACCTAAATTAGAGGCAATGTGACCTCCCGTTTTTGAAACTGAATCCAAAAGAAACAGCCGGATTTCCTCAGCCAGAATCCCAAGCTCATAATATGTCAATCTCTTTATTTCTGCAGGATTATTTATTCTTGAAAGATATCCCATACAGGTATCATTATTCTCTATCAATTAAAATTACACCTCAAATCAGCCACTCTTCTTACTTTTGTTTTTAGACACCTTTTTACTGGTAGTAAAAATAGAAAGGATACGACCAACCTTATAAACTATATAATTGGCATTATTTATTCCAATGTTTTTTGCAAAGGCTTTTCCTCCGACTGTTATAGCCGCAATTAAAGCGCCTAACGCTACTTCAAACAGAGAAATACGGGCACTATCTGCAAAAAGTCTATATACTATTGCCGTACCTGCGGCACCGCTCACAACACTACATATATCCCCTACGACATCATTACAGAAACTTGATACCCGAGGTGCATTACGTAGAAGATTTATTGATTGCCTTGCTCCTTTTAGCCTTTTTGATGCCATTGAATGAAATGGTGTCTCATCGGCGGCAGTAACTGCCATACCTATCACGTCAAAAATTACACCAATCAATATAATGCCTAACACTACAAAAAAAGCAAAGGGTGGCGATATGGATTTAAATATACTGGTAGATGCGAATAATATAAGTATAGACATTGTAAACGAAATGACTGTAATAAAAAGGCCCCACACAATATGTTTTTTTTCAATACCAGACCCTTTTTTTATCGGAATGCTCTCACTTGATAATTCCTTATATCTATCAATAAGCTTTATATATTTCTTTCCTGATTTTTCTTGTTCCAAGTAAAAATCCTGCTTTCCCAATATCATAAAAAACGTAGTAACTCAACAGGATGGCAACAACCCAAGTAAATTTTGCGGCTTAGGTCAGGCAGGTTTTCCCCGCAAGATACCGAATCGTCACCGTTTCGGTGGTTTCCCATTAAATCCAGCGTTGAAAGGTCACCCTTATCAAAGCCTGATTACCACTTAGTCCACACTGCAATCCCCGGATTGCCTCATTATCAAACAGCCTAGGGGTTTTCCCCGAGAGCCTGTGCCCACTTCTAGCCTCTTTTGCACTGTTGGTTTCAAATGGCAATATTGTTTATGTACCGGCCAGTACATAAGCACGTGATCCACTATCCTCCACACAACACTCAAGGCAGGCTACGCTGTCCACAGCATCAAAAGTGATACCGCATGACAGGTTCATTCCCTCATCGTAGTCAAGATTTCTATCGCTTACGCGGGGCAATCTATCTCCCACAATTAAGGGTCTCCGCGGTAAAGGGGTCATCTCCTACATGCCATTGCAGGTTGCCCCTAAACCTTAACTCCCAGCACCAACCCATCACTGGGCGTAACAAGCCGGCACAAGGAACTTCATCGATGTGCCCTTTAACGGATTTTTAGGCCCGTCTTCGAAGCAGGCAGTACTGACTAGAATACTGCGCCATCCTGATGATTTTTACTATGAAAAAATATTATACACTAAATCCACTTATTATGCAAACAGTAGCCCTACCAATATACCTAACGCAGCGCCGGCAAATACTTGTATCGGAGTATGGCCGAGAAGCACCTTTAACTCTTCGTCAACCCTTATTTCCCGTGAGTGATAAATCAGCTTGTTAAGAATCTCTGCCTGTTTACCGGCAGCTCTTCTTACGCCTGTGGCATCCGCCATTACAATAAAGGAAAGAATAATAGAAATTGCAAATTCACTTGAATTTAAACCGTTTTTTACTGCCATAACAGTAGCAAGGCACACTGAAATAGAACTATGTGAGCTTGGCATTCCTCCGGAAGCAACAAACTTTTTGAAGTCAATCTTCTGGTGCTGAATAAAATGGCTGATAAATTTAATCAACTGGGCTAAAAACCATGAAAAAATTGGCAGTGTTATAGCTGTATTATTAAAAAAACTTCCCATTTGTGTCAATTTGTATCTCCCCCGTACATGTCCCGTTTATTTATCTCTCTCTGCGATAAAGACCGCAACCTGAGTCAGAAAGTCGTTATTATCAATTGCATCCAATGCATTAACCGCATTTTCAACATAAGTCATCAGTAGCCTTTTCGCCTTTTCAATTCCCAATATGCTTATAAATGTAGCCTTGTTATTTGCAGAATCACTCCCTGTAGATTTCCCCACAATTTCACTGTTACCTTCGTAATCAAGAATATCGTCTTTAATTTGAAATGCAAGTCCTATATTATCGGCATAAGCCTCCAGCTTTGAAGTTATATCTTTTTCGGTATTAAAGAGTATGGCCGGAGCCAGAACCGAAGCTTTTATTAACGCACCAGTTTTCTTCTTATGCATTTGGCAAAGCACATCATAAGAAATATCGGTTTTCTCCGATTCCATGTCTATTACTTGTCCTCCGATCATTCCCCTTGTCCCGGATGCCGTAGCCACCATATATGCGGTTTTTGAACGAAAGGCAGTCATGTCATCTTTAAATGTTTCCCTTAGCATTGTTTCAAATGCTAAATTCAGCAACCCATCCCCTGCAAGAACTGCCATAGCCTCCCCAAACATTTTGTGATTTGTCAGCTTGCCCCTACGGTAGTCATCGTTATCCATGCATGGAAGATCATCATGGATCAACGAATAGGTGTGAATTAATTCAATTGCTCCTGCGAACGGGATAACCTCTTTTTTATCACCGTTGAGCATATCACAGACAGCCAGTGATAAAACGGGTCTGATTCTTTTCCCTCCAGCCATTAGACTGTATTTCATAGCATCATAAACATTCCTTTCAGGAAAATCATCCCCCAAAAGGCTTTCCGGTGCCAGAATACCCTTAAGCCACCCCTCTATTATATCTAAATATTGCTTATACTTATCAGTAAAACTCATTTTCATAAGTCATCCGGCTCAAAGTCGTTCTCGATGACTCCTTCCTTCCCCTCAACCAAGATTGTGATTCTTTTTTCAATATCATCCAATTTTTTATTACATAATCGAACAAGACCAATGCCCTTTTCAAACATTTTTATTGATTCTTCCAATGGCAAGTCCCCGCTTTCCAGCATGTTAACCACGCCTTCTAGTTCCATGGCAGCCTGCTCATATGTAACATCGGCGTTTTCTCCTTTTTTAGCCATTTTTTACTCCCCCTTAAAGAATTTTATCGCATAAAGCACTGAATTTTCCATCGGTAATTGTTATAACAAGCTTATCACCTGATTTTAATCCTTTGACAGACCGTACCAGGTTGCCACCTTCATCCTGAATAACTCCATATCCTCTGCTAAGTACTGTTAGTGGGCTTAGAGCGTTTAGTTGCGCAACAGAAGTCTTTAATGATGTTCTTACTCTTTCTAAACCTGCCCTGCTATGAAGTATTAGGTTCCGCTCAATGGCATCCATAGCAAGTCTTTTTTGGTTGACAACATCTAAAGGTTTTGTCATACTTCTTGCACCTTGAAGTCTCGAGAGTCTATCCCTCTCCTTTTTAAGACCGTATGCCAAACAATTTATAAGTCTTTTTTCAGCTAATACCAAATTATCTTTTAAAGACATTTTTTCAGGCATTACCAGTTCAGCAGCCGCAGAAGGTGTAGGAGCCCTTAAATCAGCTACAAAATCTGAAATTGTAAAATCAGTCTCATGTCCTACCGCTGAGATAACGGGAATCTTAGATTTTGAAATGGCAATAGCCAGATCTTCGTCATTAAATGGCCATAAATCTTCCAGAGATCCACCGCCTCGTGCAAGAATTATCACATCCACATTCTTAGTTTTATTAAAACACCTGATGCCTTCAATCAATTGTGCCGGAGCTTCAGACCCCTGTACCGCGGAACCGTATACTATTATTTTGGTGTTTGGATATCTTCTGTTCAACACGTGAAATATATCCCTGATAACTGCACCGGTGGGTGATGTTATTACACCAACGGCTTCGGGCAGGAACGGAATTTTCTTTTTTCTGGAGGAATCAAAAAGGCCTTGGGACTCCAGCTTTATTTTAAGCTGTTCAAATGCCATGTATAATGCTCCGGTTCCATCCGGCTGCATATCATCCACGTAAAGCTGATAAGCTCCTCCCTGCGGATAAACTGACACATAACCCCTGGCTATAATTCGCATACCTTCTTCCGGTCTGAACTTTAACCGACTGTTTTGTGTTCTGAACATTACACATTTTATGACGGCTCCCTGGTCCTTTAAGGAAAAATACATATGACCAGAAGTATGATATTTAAAATTCGAAATTTCACCGGCTATCCAGACATTAGAAAGCAGCATGTCACTATCGACAAGCTGCTTTATATATGTTGTTAATTCGGTAACGGTCAATGTTTTTTTCATCATTATTCCTCCGAATCAATAACGGTATTATCCTCTAATTCGGCAAATACTTTTCCTAAAACGCCGTTAACAAATGTTTTCGATTGTTCACCGCTATATTTTTTTGCCATTTCGACAGCTTCATTTATAGATACATTAACCGGAATATCTTTCCTGTATTTAATTTCATAACAGGAAAGCCTCATAATTGCTAAATCCACTTTAGGCATTCTATGAATGGTCCATCCTTTGGCATGGATTGAAATCAAATTATCAAGCTCATTTTCATTCTTAATGACACCGTTTACCACATCCAGAAGATACTCAATATCCTGTTTTTCTTTTATCTCCTGTTCAACTACGAAACGATTGATTTGTTCTTCAATATCGTCCCTCTGTATCTGAACCTGGTAAAGCAATTTCATAGCATTTTCCCGTGTTTCTCTTCTTCCCAAGGGTTGTCCCTCCATATCCTATCTTCAAAGATCATAATGTGCCTTTACTAAATGCACCCTTGATATCCATAAAAAACTATATCTCTTAATCGATTATACCCACGTCAAGCCTTATGCGCAATATAAAAAATACGTTCTTCGTCTGTGGCAGGTGCATTGAAGCTCAAATCCCCATACTCTCCCAAAAGCCTTAAGCCGGAAGAATTGAGGGCTTCCTTAATTTCTTCGTTGCTAAAAGCCCTTTCTTTGTGAGTCTCATCATATCGTTCATAGAGGCCGTCTTGATTCTTAACAAAGAATGTGAGGTCGAAGGTTGTGGTTTTGCTTTTACTATTATATGTATTTTCCCAAACCCATGAAATATCTTCGTCTAACTCATAGAATGTCTGGTTTCCAAGCACAGTGGAGAGCTTATAAGGGCTGTTTACATCGAAAATAAACAGCCCACCAGGATTAAGATAATTATTAACCAAGCCAAATATTTTTTTAATATCATTAACCGAGGTAATATAATTAATAGAATCCAAGAGGCATATTACAGCATCCACCGTTCCGTATAACTCGAAATTCCTCATATCCTGATTTAAAAAAAGAATGTCAGCATCCGCTTTTTTGGCTTTTTCATAGGCCTTATTAAGCATTGATGTCGAATTATCAATGGCGATCATATCATAGCCTCTTTTAGAAAGATCAACAGCAAGACTTCCGGTTCCACAGCCAAGCTCCAATACAAGCTTGGGGTCTCTTTCAAATTTACGAAAGGCTGATTGTAAATAATCAGCCCATCTAGTGTAATGGATGTCATGAGTCAATCGGTCATAAAAATCCGCAAATTTTGTGTACATGTAAACACCTACAGCTTAAATTGCCTTGGATCTCTTCTTTCTTGATACAAGGCCTCCGATTCGCCCAGTTTCTTTTGAACTGAGGCTTTTCCAGCCTTCTGATTGAATTTTCTCCAACAGCCCCAGTTCTTTAGCTATCTCCAATTTAAGCTTTTCATCCTTCTTTTTCATATTCCATCACCCCATGATACATTATTGCCAATCATATTCATGGGTATTCAGATATAATTAAATGCCCTTATTCTTTTATCCCGGCTACAACTTCTTGCATGGCTATTTTTAACTGGTTATCCTTGTCATGTGGTATATCCTCTATTGAGGTAGTGTTAAACTCTTCACTCAGCTCAATCTCAACATCAGGCATAACCCCTTCTCCATGTATACTTTTGCCCGAAGGAGTAAAATACCGGGCTTTTGTATATTTAAGGCCGCCTCCGTTGGTAAAATCGATATCAATTTCTTGAACAAGTCCCTTGCCAAAAGTTTTTGTACCTACGATAGAACCCTTGTCGTAATCCTGAATACAAGCGGCAAGAATTTCGGAAGCACTTGCGCTATATCCGTTTACAAGTACTGATAAAGGCATATCCAGCTCTCTTTCATCAGAGAATTGCTCATTTCTATTTTTATTACGATCCTCAGTATAGACAACTAATCCCTTTGGCACAATCCTGTCTGCTATTCGGGCAACCTGATAATATGATCCTCCGGGATTGTCCCGCAAATCTATTACTAAACCCTTTATTCCCTTTGCTATAAGGCCATTAAGATGTGTCTCGAAATCGTTGTAAATATCATCATCAAACTGTTTGATGTGTATATATCCTATATTGTCATCCAATACCTCGCTTGAAATCCATGATATATTAATAACCCGTCTTTCCAGTTCAATATCCTTGTATTGTGTATCACCGGGTCTATAAATAGTTATTCTTACCTTGGTATTCGGTGTGCCTTTGATTTTTTTTACTATAAGATCTGCATCTTTTATAGTTGTAACATCCTCGTTATCAACCTTCACAATTTTATCATTTTTTAGTATTCCTGCTTCCTTTGCAGGAGAATCGGAAAATACATCTGCAACAGTCAGGAGATAATTCTCATCCATATGAACCGATACGCCAATTCCCACATAATTTCCCGAAACCCCCTCCAAATACGACTTCATTTCCTCAGGGGTATAGTAAACGGTGTAAGGATCCTTTACTCCTGCCGAAAGGCCCTTTATTGCAGTACTGAATGCCTCATTAAAATCTACTTCTTGATAGTAGTTATTCTCCAGCACATTCTTAACTTTATTAAATGCCTCAATATTCAACTCATTTACTTGATCAGTATCAAAGTATATTGCATTTTGAGGCCTAAACCAATCTTTTATGGGCTTTGATGTAAAAACACTCCATGACATCAAACGTACTACTGAAAAAAAGTAACCCAAAAAGAACACTGCAACCAAGCATATCGGTAAGATAACAGAAAATAATATTTTTTGCTTTCTTCTCATTAAAACAACCCTTCTTAAGCATAATTAAATCTATTTTACATCCTATGCTATCAATTTTCAAACCATGTTAGACATAAGAATGATAACCAAAGAATACAGAAATTATTTACTGCGCTCCTCATAAACAATGTAACGACCGACGGGCATGGATGCCCTAGTGCCGCAGTGCCATGGACGGCAAGGAGCGGCCTTCAGCAGTAGCTTGCTGCCAATCAGTCTGCGCTGGCGCTTGTCTTCTTGGGCAAGCCTTGCATGGGTGCTACTAATGTTTCCTTTCGTCGCTGCGCT
>CAYUZC010000010.1:0-17689 GCA_964449525.1 uncultured Ruminiclostridium sp. | reverse complement strand
TTTAAAAGTCTATTTTCCAATACCTTTCATAGAAAGAGAAATTCTTTTACGTTTTGCGTCAACCTCTAAAACTCTTACCTTGACTATATCTCCCACCGATACCACTTCCATGGGACTTCTTACAAACCTGTCACAGAGCTCTGATACATGCACCAAACCATCCTGATGAACACCTATATCAACAAATGCTCCAAAGTCCACTACATTACGGACTGTACCGTCTAAAATCATTTCGGGCTTTAAATCCGCCATATCCAAAACATCCTCGGACAATAGCGGAGGCGGAAGCTCATCTCTGGGATCTCTTCCGGGCTTCAAAAGCTCGTTTACAATATCATTTAAGGTGGGAACTCCTACTCCTATAAGTGAGGCTACCTTTTCATTTCCGAGCTTTAAAACTTCTTCCTTTAGCATCCCCAGTTTCTTATCTTTTACATCTTCCAAAGTATGCCCCGTTAGCTTTAAAAGCTCTTTGCAAGCCACATAGGACTCCGGATGAACAGAGGTATTATCAAGGATATTATTACCCTCCGAAATTCGCAAAAATCCCGCGCATTGTTCAAAAGCCTTTTCTCCGAGCTTTTTTACCTTCATAAGCTCTTTTCTCATCTTGAACCCGCCGTTTGATTCTCTATATTCTACGATATTATTTGCTACAGTTGAATTGACCCCGGCTACATAGGATAAAAGTGATGGGGATGCGGTATTCAAATCTATTCCCACACTGTTTACACAACTCTCAACTACTCCGGACAAGGCTCCTCCGAGTCTTTTTTGATTCATATCGTGCTGATATTGCCCTACACCTATAGCTTTAGGATCAATCTTAACCAATTCGGCCAATGGGTCCTGGAGGCGTCGTGCAATTGAAACAGCGCTTCTTAAGGAAACATCAAACTCGGGAAATTCCTCGGCAGCCAGCTTCGAGGCCGAATAAACCGATGCTCCTGCTTCACTTACCACCATATAGCGAACTTTCTTGTTAATAGTCTTTATAACCCCGGCAGTAAATATCTCCGTTTCTCTGGATGCGGTACCGTTTCCTATAGCTATAATTTCCACATCATGCTTTTCTATCAGGGCTTTTAAGGTAGCTGTCGCCTCAATAACCTTATTCTGAGGCGGAGTGGGATAAATCACCCCGGTATGTAACACCCTTCCGATTTCATTTACAACAGCCAACTTACAGCCGGTACGATATGCCGGGTCCAGACCCAGCACGGTCTTGCCCTTTACGGGAGGCTGTAAAAGAAGATTTCGTAAGTTTTCGGAAAAAACCTTTATTGCTTGTTCAGATGCAGCTTCGGTAAGGCCCCCTCTTATTTCATTCTCTATAGATGGTGCGATTAAGCGCTTATATGCATCCTCTATTGCTTTTTCTATTATCTCGCTAAATATGGAACCGGAGCGAGAAAGAGTCCGGCCCTTAAGCCAGTCCACGATCCTTGCCTCCGGCGCTTCAAGCTTGACCGACAAAAACTCTTCCTTTTCGCCCCGGTCAATTGCTAAAATCCTGTGAGGAGCTATTTTATAAACCGGCTCCTTAAAATCGTAATACATGCGGTAGGGTGAATCTTCTTCTTTCTTAGCCGAAGTAATTATTACTCCGTCCTTAAAGGTAAGCTCCCGCACGGCTCTTCTGTATTCGGCATTATCGGAAATTGTCTCGGCGATGATATCCATCGCTCCCTGAATTGCTTCTTCAACTGTTTTTACGCCCTTTTCCTCATCTATATATTTTGAGGCCACAGCATTAATATCACCTTGAATAAGCTTTTGACTATATATTATTACCGCCAGAGGCTCTAGACCCTTCTCCCTTGCAATAGATGCCCGGGTCCTGCGTTTTGGCTTAAAGGGACGGTAAATATCCTCTATTTCCTGCAAGGTCTCAGCCTTGTCCAAGCTTCCGGAGATTTCGTCAGTCAGCATTTCCTGAGCCTCAATCAGCCTTCTTACTTCTTCTTTTCGGTTCTCCAGATTTCTTAAATAGACCAGTCTGTCATGGAGCTCTCTTAAAACCTGATCATCGAGTCCTCCCGTAACTTCCTTACGGTATCTGGCGATAAAAGGGATGGTATTTCCCTCGTCAATAAGCTTTACCGTGCTGTCAACCTGGGACTGTCTTATAGATAGTTCCCTCGCAAGCCTTGTTAATATATCAGTCATAAAATCCTCCTAAACCTATCTTTTAGCCAAATCTATTTTAATCTCAAGCGCTACCCCTTGCCCTTTTGTATGGGAAAGAATGCTCCAAAGAAGGGCCACTCGGTGAATTCTCCGACGACCCTTCCACCCATTAAAATTCATTTTATTTTCACAAGTATAAATACGTCTGCAACATAGTATGAGCTATCCGGATATATCTCAATGTTGAGATTTTTAACCACAACAGTCATCACGGCATTTTCATTTTCTTCGGTGAATGTTGCTTTTTCCAGCGTAATAGTTTCCTTTACGTTGTCGTTATTTTCTTTGAATTTATTAAATATTTCTCTTGTAGAAAAGTTCAAAATTTCACTATTATCCTCATCAAGCAGAGATATAATACAGTCTTCGGAAGTAGCAGTTTTCTTTAGGGTAAAGCTTCTTCCTGGCTTATTTATGGTTCCGATAACCACTTCTTCCTCGTTATTCTTGACGATGCTCACAGCTGCCTCAGTCATAGCTTCATAGCCTGCGATGTCCAAGGTTGCTTTTTCTTCCAGCCTGAGATATATATATTTATTTACTTCGCCACCTTGCGATTCAGACATATTAAATCCAAAGACTTTTTCAAAGTCGGAATAGTAGTTAAACCCTGAAGGAATAAACGGTACTTTTTGAGTGTAGTCCATCATCCTTAAGTATTCCATAACTCCCACAATTTTTTTCCTGTCTCCGGCCGAAATGTCAGGATTGGGCTTTATTTGGTTATTATCCAGCATATTATTTTTTATAAGTGTCTCCCTAAGTATCCCTGTCTGATTGTTTCTGCTGACCGTAAATGCATCTACGGGAGGAACTATGGATATAATCGAAATAACAATTAGTATAGCTGCAACGATACCGTTTTTCCGTACCGGTAAAATGCTGAACAATATCCCGGAAGCAATTGCAAAGATCCCATAAACTATTACAAAGTAACGGGTATAAGTCATTCCCGTATCTCCGATTTTCATAATGGAGGCCACAGTCTGAAAAATTACAATGGGTACCAGGACCTTGGGGAAAATTTTTCTGAACAGCTGGGCAAACCTATTTTCCAGACGGCTTGCCAATATATATACAAGAATTACCGTAATGGAATACGATATAATCATAGGCTCCAGCAAATTGTCGGTCCAAAACTCACTACCTATATTAGTTACGATATAAACACCCAAGATCAGTGTAAAAACGGCCGTTAGCGGGATTATAATATAGGAAATCAAAATTTCAAGATACTTTGGACAATTAGCCATCTTATTAATTTTGTCCTCTTTTGATTCCATTCCCTCTTCGGGCTCATTTTCATCGGACTTTCCGTAATAAACAGGTATAAGAGACAGAAAGTAAATAGGCGCAAACAATATAAATATTATATTTGCAGCATGGGAGTAGGCTTCACCATCCACTTCAAAAAGAAGCTCATTTGTAGCAGCCATTATAATACTGGTGCCCGCAAAGATAATTCCGGCAAAAAACAATGAGATAAAAAATGCTTTAAATGCAACCATAAAGCTTTCATTAAAGCTTGCCTTACTTTTGATGGACGGAATCCATATAAAGGCTATTAATAGTGCAAATAGGGCAACCACTGTTCTTATACTGATTTCTATACTCAGCTCGGGAAGTGGCATTATTATAAGGTAATAACCGGCAGTCAGCAGAGCTGCACCGCCATTTAAAACCAACCGAGGTAAATTCCCTTGATAAAATCGTTCAAATATTACTTGGGCAACTGCTCCAAGGATAGCGCCCACGATTAATATCAATAAATATTTTGAATAGTCGTCGTTTCCATGAATATCTATGGCATTGACAATTACAGCCCCAAGAAGGAACAAGGTTGTCAATGGGAAACGGTTAATAGCATTTGTAACGCCTTTGAAAGCATTTTTCAGCTTTGTTGTTTTCATTACTATCATCCTCTCTATTTAAATACTAACATATGTTTCATTCGGCATGTATTACGGTTATTTTACCATGTATTAAGTAATAATTATATCGGTAGCTCTGCATATTTTTCCTCTTTACATCGAACGTATGTTCGTTTATAATTAATTTATAACTTTTTTACCCGGAGGATTATTATGAACACATGTAAAAGCGGAGATCGTATCATCCTGCACATTGACGTAAACTCCGCTTTTTTGAGTTGGGAAGCCACATATCGGCTCCAACACGGAGCAGACCTCGATCTCAGGGAAGTACCTAGCGTGGTGGGAGGAGACGAGGAAAGCCGCCACGGAATTGTTTTGGCTAAATCCATTCCTGCCAAAAAGTACGGTATACAAACCGGCGAGGTTTTGTGGCAAGCCAGAAGTAAATGTCCCAATCTCGTAATTGTCCCACCCGATTATTCCCTATACATGCAGTGTTCCACCGCCCTCACTGATTTATTATACGAATATTCGCCCCTTTTGGAACGGTTTTCTATTGATGAATGTTTCCTTGATATTACCGCGTCTCTAGGGGAGAAGACTCATTTTGATATTGCCCGGGAAATTTCAAACAATGTCAAGAACACTCTGGGATTCACGGTGAATATAGGAGTTTCCGTCAACAAAATTTTGGCCAAGATGGCATCGGATTTTGAAAAGCCCAACAAGGTGCATACACTTTTCCCCCATGAAGTACCGGAAAAATTGTGGATTCTTCCGGTCAGAGATTTGTTTATGGTAGGAAGGCGCACAGCTCCCAAGCTTTACCGTCTGAATATTTTTTCTATAGGTCAGTTGGCTCATACCGACCCCGAATTTCTTAAAGCCCATTTTAAAAGCTTCGGAAATTTGCTTTGGCAGTACGCTAACGGCATAGACAATTCCCCGGTAAATCCTTATACCCCTGTTGCAAAGGGTATCGGTAATTCTACCACCACATCCTTTAATGTTGACAACGAAAAGGAAGCTCTCCTTTTTCTTCTTTCCCTTGTGGAAAAAGCCGCTTCCCGGTTGAGAAATGCCCGACTTCTGGCACAGGTGGTTGCTGTATCAATACGAGAAACAGATTTAACTTTCTTTTCGCACCAAAGAAGACTTCTTACTCCAACAGACAGTACCGAAAGCCTATTCAAAACCGCGCGGGCACTTTTCAGGGAACTTTGGGACGGTGCTCCTCTGAGGCATTTGGGTGTCGCTTTTTCATCCCTCTGTAATGATCGGTTCTACCAAACTTCGATTTTTGAGGATGAGCAGACCTACAAAAAAAAGTCGCTGGATTCCAGTATCGATACCATACGCCTTCATTACGGAGATACGTCTATTGTTCGCGGAAGCTTTATAAATTCAGGAATTCCACCTCTTACGGGCGGAATTACAGACGACTATCCGGGTATGCGAAGCCAGCTTTGAATTCTTTGGGAGAGGTATTATGAAAATATTAATGAAAAGTGTAGATATGATTTGTCTTAATAGCTTTGATGGTGCCATTACGCCTATTAAATTCAGATGGTGTGAGGATGGGCAAGAGCCCAAAATTATTCGGATAGACCGTATACTGGATCAAAAGACAGAAAAACTTGCGGGTAATCTTATGCTGGTATTTACCGTTCAAAGCATTATAAACAATGTTGAACGTATTTTTGAAATGAAATACGAGGTTAAAAGCTATAAATGGTATCTTTATAAGCTTTAGCCGTAGCTTGCTACCAATCAGCCTTCGCTTTCGCTCGTCTTCTTGGGCAAGCCTTGCATGGGTGCTACTAATGTTTCCCGCGTCGCTTACGCTCCTTGTAAACATTGTAGCGACCTTCATAACAAAAGCGTCGGTTGAGTTATCAACAGACGCTTTAATTTATCAACTGCTAGTATTCGCAATGACAATTTTTCGCTTATCAAAATATGAAGCTAATACCCTTTCTAAGTCTAATACATCCTGCATCCCAAAGAAGCCCTTTTTACCTTTAATAAATCGTATCCCCTTTAAAGCTCCGTCAGCAAAAGCTTTTCGGCTGAAGGATTCGTGGACAATCTCTATTTTATCATTTTCTCCGGCAATCATGAGCTCATGTCTACCCACTATTCCTCCTGCTCTGACGGCATGGATTGGAATCGATTCATTGATTTCCACACCGCAAGACTGCAATCCTTCTTCAATTTGGTCCGCAATTTTTAACGCCGTCCCTGAGGGAGAATCTTTTTTATGCTTGTGATGAGCCTCACTTATTTCAAAATCATAATCACTTAAAATACGTGCTGCTATATTGGATAAAAGCATCATCACATTTACACCCACTGTTATATTAGGTGCAAGAAGAATACCTGAGCCATTCTTTTTTGTCAGAACCTTCATACGTAAAATATCAGTCTTAGAAAAGCCAGTTGTACCAATAACCAAAGCGACCTTTTTTTCAGAGATACTTGAAACATAATTCATTGTCGCTTTATAATTGGAAAAATCAACAAAAACATCTGGTTTTAGTTTTTCAAGAACGTAATTAAGCTGATTTGAAGCATAAATCTTAACTCCTATATCGGGTAATCCTAAAACTTCACCGATATCTTTTCCGGCCTTACTTGAAAAATCAGAACAAATCACGCCTACAAGCTTCATATCCCGCTGTTCCATGATAACTTTTGCTATTTCCATTCCTGTTCTGCCAAGGCCAATTAGACATACATTGGTCATAAAACCTTCCTCCAATCTCGTTTTGAATAAATTATTGGATGTATAATTTTATGACGTTATAACATAACAACCACCCTCTCCTCCAACGCTTACGAGATTAGCTGACGGGTTCGGATTGAAAGAGAATAACCCTACCGGTATAACCGGATTCACCCCAAAAATTGGTTTTCCCGCTCTTTGATTCCAAAGATTAAGCGCTTAATGTAATCGAACAAATCTCAGAGATGTAGCACCATAAAAAGATGCTAAAAAAGTATATGCGAGAATTTAATAGAATATTCGTAGTGTTTAAGCTTAATTATTTTAACATAAACTTATAAAATCGTCAAACCATTGGGCAATAGTGTGTGGCGGATAAAAGAATAAAGATATACAATAAATGCAATTATTAAATATGTATATTTCATTTTTACAAAAGATAATATTGTTAAAATAATAATTACTGTCTATACTTTTGCATTCCGTTCTTTTATAATACTATAATAAGAGTCTTCACGGACTAAAACAAGGTCAACATGAAAGTGAGTGCAGATTATGAGTACTTATTCCTGCAAAATACCTGAAAATTATAAAACTTCTTTGAATCTTAAGAATACCGAAATCGCCATTAAAAAAATTAAGGATTTTTTTGAGGATGCCCTGGCTTCTGAGTTAAATCTCACCCGTGTTTCTGCTCCTCTTTTTGTACGGCCCGAATCAGGCTTGAATGATAATCTTAACGGAGTTGAAAGACCTGTTTGCTTTGATGCAAAGAATATAGACGAAACAATGGTAGAGGTTGTGCAATCCCTTGCTAAATGGAAAAGGATGGCCTTAGGCCGTTACGGCTTTTCTCACGGAGAGGGCCTTTATACAGACATGAATGCAATACGTCGGGATGAAGAACCTGATAATCTCCATTCTATTTATGTGGATCAATGGGACTGGGAACTGATTATTTCCAAGGAAGAGCGAAATATAGAAACCTTAAAAGATGCTGTGGAAAGAATATATAAGATTTTTAAACATACCGAGGACTATATAACAAGCGAGTACCCTTCTTTATCCCGGTATTTATCAGATAAAATTACTTTTGTCACAACTCAAGAGTTGGAGGACCTTTATCCCGATTATACCCCGAAGGAACGGGAATATGCCTTCACTAAGGCCAACGGATCAACCTGTCTGATGGAGATCGGAGATAAGCTTAAATCAGGAAACCCTCATGATGGGAGAGCTCCCGACTATGATGACTGGAGCCTTAATTGTGATATTCTTTTTTATTATCCGGTACTTGACACTGCCTTCGAGGTATCTTCCATGGGTATTCGTGTAGACGAGGATTCTTTGCGCTCTCAGCTTATAAAGGCTGGGTGTGAGAATAGAAACCGATTCCCCTTTCACAGTGATATTCTCAACAAGAGGCTCCCTTATACACTAGGCGGAGGCCTTGGCCAGTCCCGTATTTGCATGTTTCTTTTGGGAAAAGCTCATGTAGGCGAAGTGCAGGCATCCATATGGCCTGAACAAATGCAAAAATGTTGTACTGAGAACGGCATAATACTTCTATGATAATTTCTCCCGTAGCTTTACCTATTTAAGCCTATATATTATAGGTCTTATTTACCATTGTACAAATTATAATAATTTAATATATTTTACATATTATCTAATATTGAAATATTGTACCATTGATAAAATTTATTGTGAAACTTGACATAAGTCGATAAAAAATTTAAAATTCACTTATACATAATGTTGGGGGGAAATTTAATATGAAAGCTACGGGAATGATAAGAAGTCTTGATCAATTAGGCAGGATTGTTATACCTATTGAGTTAAGACGGGTTCTAGACATAGCTATCGGAGATGGATTGGAATTCTATTCCGATGAAAGCACAATCGTTTTGAAAAAGTATGAACCTGCCTGTATTTTTTGCGATAATGCAAAAGATATTACGGTTTACAGAGGTAAAAACGTTTGTGGTGAATGTTACTCTGAGCTAAAAAAATCATTATAGAATAAATTTTGCATAAAATAACTGCCTCAAAATTTGAGGCAGTCTTTTTTATGTAACTTTCGCTTTTCAGGGAATTCATTATTTTATTAAACTACTTAAAACTCTGTTTTAGAAAGGCCAATAAAGTATTCTCCCAAGATAAGGTCTTCTGCCGTGGTAAGCTTAATATTACTGTTGCTTCCCTCGAACATTATAACCTTAAATCCTGCCGATTCTGCCAGCTCTGCGTCATCCGTGCCAATAATACCTTTTTCCCGGGCATTTTCATATATCCTCATTATAATGCTTTTCTCAAATGATTGCGGTGTTTGCGCATGCCATATAGATATTCTTTCAGGAGTTGACTTAACAGCTCTCTTATCATCCACAATCTTTATTGTATCTTTGGCGGGTAATCCGGCACATGCCGAACCAAACTCCCTGGCTTTATTTATGCTGTTTTCAATAATATCTTGATTCACGAAAGGCCTCGCACCATCATGAATAAGTACAATTCCCACAGATTCCGGAAGAGCCTCAAGCCCATTATATACCGAGTCTTGCCGACTATCTCCTCCATTTACCATGATAATCTCAATCCTGTTAATATAGGGCTCACAAATACGTGCCATGGCTTCCTTGTCCTCAGGATTTATTACAATAACCAAAAAATTGATTAGTTCTGAAAACACAAATTTCCGGATAGTCCACTCAATAACCGGCCTTCCTCTTAAGTTTGCTAAAACCTTGTTGTAACCCAGCCCCATACGGCTTCCTTTTCCCGCAGCTACAATAATGGCGCCTACGGCGCCTTCTTTCTCACTCGAAAATTCTATTTCGGTCATATTATTAATTTTAGGCATATAACCACCTCTGACAAAACAATCAATCTAATTTACCAATGAAAGATGCACATTTTTGAATTTTCCAAAAACCATACGTCCCGCAGATGTTTGAAGAACACTAACCACAATCACATCAACAAGCTGACCTTTAAATTTATAAGCCTGCTCTACTACAACCATGGTACCGTCATCCAGATATCCTACGCCTTGGCCACTCTCTTTTCCTTCCTTGACTATTCGAATGGTCATTTCCTCTCCCGATACTGCTACCGGCTTCATGGAATTGGCCAGATCATTTATATTTAGTACGTCAATACCTCGGATTGCCGCTACTTTTCCCAGATTATAATCATTTGTTATAACCTTGGCTCCTATTTCCTTTGCCCTTGATAAAAGCTGTTCGTCTACCTCGATTTGTGAGTCTCCCGCTGACTTATCTATGGTAATTGGAAACTTGGCGTCACTTTTTAGCATATTCAAAACATCAAGCCCGCGACGCCCTTTTGCCCTTACTATATCGTCGGCTGAATCAGCCAGATGGCGAAGCTCTTCAAGCACAAATCCGGGAATCACAAGCCCTCCTTCCAGAAAGCCTGTCCTGCTTAAATCCAGAATACGTCCATCAATAATGGCACTGGTATCCAGCAGCTTAATCTTATTTGATGTCGAGCCTTTCTTTTTATCCAAGGCCCCATCAAATATATTTTCGTTCTTTTTAATAACGGTAAAATAGATGCCACAAATCCCAAACAAAACATTTATAATAATTGATAAGGGTACCCCGACTAATTCGATTTTTACAAGGGGTATAGAAATGAGATTAGCAATTATCAGACCTGCGATAAGCCCACTGGCTCCTATCATTAGTTCGTAAAGTGTAATTTTTTGCAATGAGTCTTCAATTCTGTCAACAAAACCTGCCGCAACAGTGATAACCTTGCCACCAAGAATGAACATTAGCACGCCCAGAACAAGGGCTGCAACTACAATCATCCCAACACCATAAATCGTGCCAAGATATTCGTCCATGCCGCTCTGATTCATTAATAGTCGTACCAGAGAGATTCCAGTCAGCGCTCCGGTAAGCCCAAATGCGTATTTTAAAATCTTTTCCAGCATATAATCTCCCTTTGAATGGATAAAATCAGGTTGTTATCCTCGTGTTAATTATATCTTCAACATCCATAGGGTTCATATTCTTAGCCAAAACCAATTCACTTATAAGAATTTGTTTGGCACTGTTAAGCATTTTACGTTCACCAGTGGATAATCCCTTGTTTCGTTCTCTTAAAACAAGACTTTTCACCACCTCGGCAACTTCAAACACATCACCGCTTTTTATTTTAATCATGTTTTCGCGATATCTTTTATTCCAATTTGCTGTTTGCTCGTCACATTCGAGTTCCAAAGATTTGAAAACTCTATCGGCTTCACTCCTGTTTATGATATCCCTTATGCCGATACATTCGACATTATTAATAGGAATCATAACCTTCATGTCTCCAACAGGCATTTTCATTACATAATAGCTTCTCTTTTCGCCAAGAATTTCTCTTTCTTCAATAGATTCGATTATTCCTGCACCATGCATAGGATAAACAATTTTATCCCCTATACTGAACATAATTTCTCGCTCCTTCTTAGCATACATAATCTCATTTGCTTAATTTTTTATCACATACGGGTTATAAATAAGTCAAATGTATGTATGGAGCTGTTGCTACATGTGTTTTTTTAATGAAGATTATATATACTTGCTTACCATCCAGTATACACCAATGAAAAATAAAAGTCAAAGCGCCAAGGCTGAAAGCCTTTATTAATACCTTTTTTCGCTGTCCTACAAAACTATATTGTAAAAAACAGTTTAATATTTATATAAGTATTGTTACCAATAACTAGTATATTTAATCTAAACTTTGGAATATTTAATTTTCTTTGCGACGAATAAGAAATCTCCGGAGTTTTTCAAACCCTGAAATTACGTTGCGGTACTGCTTTTCCACTTCTGTCTGACTAGATTTTACACGAGCCTCGATGTCATCAACATAGTCTTCCATAAGCTCAATCAAAGGAAGATATAAATCTTCGGTTTTACTTATTTCTTTAAGCTCATCAAAGGTATCCCTACATGAAGTCTCATATGCTGAACACCTTTGCTCCATAAGTGAAGCCAAAACATCTGCTATATTAATCATTTTTGAGCCACTGATTATATCCTTGCCCATAAGCATGTGCTTATCAGAAAAGGTCGTCTCGCCAATGGCTGCATTGAACATATCAACAATATCGATAAGCTCTGCTTCCTTAAATATTACGTTTATATCCTTAATGGCCTCTCTTAACAAGCTGTAAAGCTCGATAGGAGAATGATCTTTTGCAAAGGTTTCCTCGTCTAGTGTAAGCATTCCTATATTATATAGCAAGGATGCGGCACGCACCTTTTCCATCATGTGCCAATTCTGCTTTGTCATCTGCCCTAGTAGGCTCACGATGGTTTCCATCGTTTTGGCATGAGCGAAACTGTGCGGTGTTCTAAAGGTTATGGCGTTCATAAACGTTCTTAACAAACTCATTATTTCGGCCTTACTTAGTTTTATCATCCCGATATATGATAACAACTCTACCCTATACTCACCTGTTATAATACGACTTAGCATGTTTTCTTCGCAAAATTGTTCTAATACCGTTTTAAATTCGGGTTTAAAACCATCTTGTTTAATTCTCTCAGCAACGTTATCGTAAATGTCTTCTTCTTTACTGTTTGCAATGACCTCGGCTATTGTCACTGCTAAGGATAGTAAATATGCTTCATCAGGAACCGAAATATTGTTTATAACACCATTTACACCATATTTTTTATAGTGATACAGAATCATTCTGGCATATTCGGGGTAAGGTGAAAACTCCTTGTAGAGCAAATAAGCGAAAATACTATGCTCTGTTATTTCTTCGGTTTTTAAGGGGCTACAGTTTTTATAGCCGGGATAAAGGATCCCCATTTCATGGAATATTGTAGTAATGATTATATTAGTAAATCTGTCACCTTCTATATTAAGGCGCTTGCAAAGCTTTATCATCAAATAAACAGTAATCGATAGACATCTTGCATAGTTTTCATTTATAATTGCAAGGGATTTTTCCATAATAATATATAATTGTCTTAAATCAATATTTTTATTGCGAATAATACTCTTAATTATTTTTTTTGCTTTAATATCAGGATCAGTTAATGTCTCATTCGGCATTCCTGTAAAATATCCCTGCACATAGTCAACGCTCATCCGGCACAAGGTTTCAAGTTCTTCCCGAGTTTCCACACCTTCGGCTAATACACGTGTACCACGGTAGCGGGCATAGCTTATTGTGTCTTCAAGCATATGCTGTTTTCTTAGGTCTTCATTGATTCCCCGTACCAATTCCTTGTCAATTTTTATAATATCGGGTTCAAGTGCCAAAAGCGCCAAGTGATTGGAATAACCCGATCCAAAATCATCCAGAGCAAATTTAGCTCCGGCTTTTCTTACAATAGATTTTCTGAGGTTTATTTCATCAGGATCCATGCGATTTCTCTCAATAACTTCAAAAACAACCTTCATATGCCCAAAATATCTGTCCCTGATATCGTTATAGTCTTTTTCATCAAGGGTTGCATAAGGTGCTGTGTTAATAAAGAGATAATAATCCTTAAACTTTGAATCCCGGGCCATATAAGTATCAAGGGCATTATATACCATTCTTTTTTCTAAAATTACATAATGTCCCGACGCTTCAGCATCATCAATCAAATCTATAATATTACTGTATACAGGATTCACGGGTCTTGACAAGGCCTCGAATCCATAAAGCTCGCCTGTATTTAGAGACACAATGGGCTGGAAAACAACCTTTAATTGGTTTCTGTCAATAATATCCTTAATAAATGTTCGCCTTAACGATGCTATATGGGCTTCTTCAAACCGGTCATAGTTAAATTCATTGGGACTCATAGCCACTTCGCGTAAGGCTTCATGCTCCGCAAATGCGGCAAATTCAAGTAACTCTGCGGGGGTTTTCCCATGTATTTTAAAAGCAGAATATCCCATTACCATTGGGAAGGTAACTGCAACACCGTCAACCTCGCCTACATATTTCTCAATCTTTTGGACTACAGAGATAGATTCTCTTTCAAAGGCTTTTAAATCTTTTACCCCTTTTATTATAAAAAGGAAATCAGAACCCCACCATCTTAAAGGAATCATATCATCTGTTATAAATTTTTTCATAACCTCTGCGCATACGCGAATATAGCTGTTTCCCGATACCATCCCAAAACGTTCTTGAAATTCCTGATAACCTGTAAGTCCTGTATATACAAAAACCACATGTTCATTTTCTCCACATTCGGCTATTGCCTTGCCTCCTACCTCAGATAAGGCGTTACGGTTATAAAAACCGGTTATATTATCATGTATTGTGCGTTCCTTTTCTGCATTCCTGCTTTTTACCTCTCTGGTAATATCCGTGATAGCTCCGGTTATTCTTGTTTTATCCTTTGTCGGGCGTCCCCAAAACTTCAGCCAATGTACCTTATCTTCTTTTCCCTTGACACTGCATTCAAAATTCATGTCGCTGTCTTTTTTAAGACACTTTTCCACATACTTATTAAAATCCATTAAGGAAATATTAAAGTTAAAATTTTTAAAAAGATTTTCTGCATTAATCTCTGTGGCTTCGGTTTCACCGGACAAGGCCGTGATCATACCTGAAATGAAAGTAAACTCCGAGCTTTTTATATCATATTCAAAAAAGTCAAACACCAGATCAGCTTCTCTAAGAGTCCTCATCTGCCTGTAAAATTCAGATATATTCTCTGAAAGGCGTTCATTTTTTTCAATTTCAGATTTTAGGCTCTTATTCTTTTCATTTAGGTTTTTGATTGAATGATTTAAAGCTGCAGATATAGTCATCATGTCCATTTTCCCGGAACCATCATCGGTAGATGAAATTTCCATACGTACATCATTCAGAGATTTATCAAATTCTAAAAAAGCTTCATCATTTCGTTTAAAAATGAAATATTGAAAAATAAAGTTCAGACCAACCACTACGGTCAATGTTCGCAATAGCCAAAAGAAAGAATCGGGGGTATATATGAGGGAATTAGTTTCAGCGCCAAAATAAGGTAGAAGAGATATTATTACTAGCCCTGTAATTGATGCTAAATAAATAAACCAGCTGATATAGCGGAAAGTTATAATCCGTTTTGTCTTACGTAAAAAATTCATCCGGTTGTTAACCCCTTAACACTTGAATACTGTTACTGATTATTGTTTAATATTATCTCATAATACTTTATCGGCTTTATTACCACAAAAACATTAGCAAAAATATAACATTATTAATAAATTTTTAACAAATAAATGTGTTGCTCGAATATGACAGAGAATTAAAGCTTCCATAAGTTTATCAGGATTATTAATAACAACCTGTGTAATACTAATTGCTACTAGAAATTTAGTAATGAAAGGTATTACTTATGGAAGCAGAAAAGATGAATCACTACAAACATTTGTTACAGCAGCACAAAGAGAATCGAGAAGATATCATAGATGATATGGAGACCTTGTCTCTGGCTGATAATGATAATCACGGCTCAAGTGAGCTTTCCAATTATGATAATCATCCTGCCGAGATTGCCAGCGAGCTCTTTGATAAGGAACACCAAATGGGACTCAAAAATCTCGAGGAGCATGAATTAAAAGAATTGGATCTATCATTAAAAAAAATCGAAAACGGTACCTATGGTACTTGCGAAAGCTGCGGTAAGGATATCGATTCAAAAAGACTTGAGCTTTTGCCCCAAGCAAAGCTATGCATTGATTGCGCCAAAGAGGCCGATAATTTTATCGCCGATATAAAAGGTGATAAAAAGAAAAGGCGCCCTTCTGAAGAGCAGGTCATTCATTCTTCCAACTTAAATGACTCCGCAAGGGGCGAACAATTCCATGATCTTATGGAATATGGCTCCGCTGATTCTCACCAAGACAGAGGAGGTAAAATAGTGCAATAAGAATTGTTTGTTAATATAGCCTCGAAGAGACCATGTTTACTTTGGTTTACTATTAGCATATAATAATAGTCACAAAAAAGACTAAAAAATACACTATATTAACAATAATTGCAATGAAAAGGTGTGGAATTGATATGGAAGAAATGGAAAGAAAACAGAAGAATTTTATAGAGGAAATAGTTGAAGAGGATTTGAGCTCCGGACGAGTTAAAAAAATTCACACTCGTTTCCCCCCTGAACCTAATGGCTATCTTCATATAGGCCACACCAAAGCTATGTGCATAGATTTTGGAACCGCCGAAAAATACGGAGGGCAGTGTAATTTACGCTTTGATGACACCAACCCGACCAAGGAAGATGTAGAATACGTAGACGCCATAATTGAAGACATCAAATGGATGGGCTTTGATTTTGAGGACAGGCTATATTACGGATCCGATTACAGCGAAAAGATTTATGACTACGCAATAGAGCTAATTAACAGAGGTTTGGCTTATGTGGACGATTTGAACGTGGATCAAATTCGCGAGTACCGCGGAACATTGACCGAGCCGGGTAAAAACAGCCCTTGGCGGGACAGATCTATTGAGGAAACCCTTAATCTTTTTGAAAGAATGCGAAACGGCGAATTTGAAAATGGCGAGAAGGTTTTAAGAGCAAGAATCGACATGTCATCTCCTAATATAAATATGAGAGACCCTGTTATCTATAGAATAAAGAAAGAGCATCACCATCGTACCGGGGATACATGGTGTATATATCCTATGTATGACTTTGCCCATCCGCTTCAGGATTCAATCGAGGGTATCACACATTCTCTATGTTCCATTGAATATGCGGATCACAGGCCTTTATACGATTGGTTTTTAGAGAAGCTGGAAGTCAAAAATCCGCCTCATCAGTATGAATTTTCAAGACTTAATATAAATTACACCGTAATGAGTAAGAGAAAACTCAGAGAACTCGTGGAAAAGAACTATGTTACAGGCTGGGATGACCCCAGAATGCCTACACTTTGCGGTTTAAGGCGTCGTGGCTTTACCCCTGCCTCTATAAGAAATTTCATTGATCTGGTGGGTGTATCGAGAACCAACAGTATCGTTGATTGGGGACTTTTGGAGCATTGTGTCCGGGAGGACCTTAATAAAACAGCCGACCGGGTAATGGGAATACTAAATCCATTAAAGGTTGTCATTGAGAATTACCCAGAAGACAAAACCGAAGAATTGAACGTGGAAAACAATCCCGAAAGACCTGAAAGGGGAACGCGAAAAGTGCCGTTTGCCCGAGAAATATATATTGAACAGACCGACTTTATGATTAATCCTCCGTCTAAATATTTCAGGCTTAAGCCTGATGGCGAGGTGCGTCTGAAAAATGCTTACTTCATAAAATGCACCGGCTTTGAAACTGATGAAGACGGAAATGTTACTCTGGTAAAAGCTACCTATGACCCTGCTTCAAGGGGCGGTGAATCTCCTGACGGACGTAAGGTTAAGGGAACCATACAGTGGGTTTCTGCCAAACATGCTATTGATGCCGAGGTTCGCCTATATGATATGCTATTTAAGGTTGAAAATCCCGATGAGGTGCCTGAAGGTGGAGACTACAAGGGTAATCTAAATCCGGATTCCCTTGTAATATTAAAAAATAGCAAGGTTGAGCCTGCACTTAAGGATGCCCAGCCTCTTGATCGCTTTCAATTTTTAAGAATGGGTTATTTTTGTGTTGACAATAAGGATTCCAAGCCCGGGACACTTGTCTTTAACAAGACCGTAGGGCTAAAGGACAGTTGGGCAAAAATAGCAAAAAAGAGCTAAGCACAGTCATTATAGTTATAGATGCAAAAGGGGCTACTTACTTTGCAGTTGCTTTAGCTGTTCAAAGAATTGTCGAGGCTATGATGCGTGATGAACAATTATTAAATAATAAATTAAAAATGGCGGTCCAAAAGGCCGCCATCAACATATCTTATATTACTTTATCCTGTTCTACTGATTTGT
>CAYUZC010000009.1:13576-19489 GCA_964449525.1 uncultured Ruminiclostridium sp. | reverse complement strand
GTAATATCAATGTCAATAAGTTGACCGTTTTTTACTGCAACAACCTTATTTTTTCTTCCTTCTACCAGGCATTGAATTGCACTTGCACCAAAGCGACTTCCCATAACTCTGTCTGTAATTGTCGGTGAACCACCACGTTGGATATATCCTAAAATTGTTGCTCTTGTAATAATTTCAGTCTTTTCTTCAATATATTTTGCTATATCTACAGCGCCGCCTACTCCTTCGGCTACAATAACCAAATAGTGCTTCTTCCCCCGATTGCGCCCATCTACAATAGGCATAATAATATCTTTATCTATGTCAAATTCTTTCTCAGGGAGAATAATAGCTTCGGCTCCCCCGGCAATTCCACAGTTTACGGCAATCCAGCCTGCCTTACGACCCATTACCTCGAGAACGCTGCAACGTTCATGTGAATACGAGGTATCTCTTATTTTATCAATGGCATCCAAAACCGTGTTCATAGCAGTATCATATCCAATGGTGTATTCAGAACATGCTATGTCATTATCAATGGTTCCTGGTATTCCTATAACATTCATACCCAGCTGGCTTAAATCTTTTGCTCCTCTAAATGAACCATCTCCGCCGATTACAACCAGAGCATCGATACCGAAAACTTTAGCCATCGACATAGCCTTATCCAATCCGGCCTGTGTATTAAATTCATTAGATCTGGCTGTTTGGAGAACTGTTCCTCCACGTTGAATTATATCCCCTACCGAGCGTAATTGCATTTCTTCAATATCGCCATTAAGTAAACCTTCATATCCTTTATTAATACCTACAACCTTTAAACCATTATATATCCCAGTTCTTACTACTGCCCTAACAGCAGCATTCATACCGGGGGCATCCCCTCCGCTTGTTAGAACAGCGACAGTATTGATAGGGTTCATATTTTCCTCCTCACGATTGGGAAATTAATTTATAAATACCCGTGTAAGTGAAACACGGGTAAGCTTTAAAATCCTTTTTCAATAATTATGCCATGAGCTTCTTCCACTTCGGTCTCCGGAACTGAAACTTCAAAATAATCATCTGTTTTCTCTTTTTGATTTACGGGATTAATTCTGACAAGAATTCCTCCCTCTTCGAGGACCGACTTGAGTCTCTCCGCTACATCCTTATTTTGAGCCATGTAAACAACTGTCCACATATTACAAGTGCCCTCCTTGTTTGTTCCCGGACTCGACTTCACCATGACTGCAAAATACTTTTGCTTTTCCTCTAATCTTTATGGCAGATGTCTGTTCGGTAAATTGAGCAATTAGTAACTCACCTTTATCTAATATTTCTGTATGATGGAGCCGGGTATCCTTACCCCGCGTAAGACCAATTACATTTACTCCATTTTCTAGTGCTGAAATTACTATATAATCAGCATATGACTTATCGGTCTCATTTCTTTCCAATGTATCACCTCAAAATCATATTATATTATTTTTATCTAAAGTGCAAGTATAAGTGTATCTCGCAGTACTATAGAAGGAATTACAAATAGGCTAAACCTTAATATTATCAGCGCCTAATAATTCCGAAAGCTCTGAAATTAAAAGCTCGCTAATCTGTACGTTTAATTTTAATCTTGGCTTTTTTGCCTCATCTATATACACAAAAGCACGCCCATTTCCTTCAAAATATTTCAAAAAAGATAAGGCAGCTTTTCTCTTTGATTCGGGTGTATCTTTGTCAAACAATACTTTTATTATGCTGTTTTGAGCGCTTGGATAATTATTCACCTTAGTTGTTGATTGATCTACCTTGTAGTGATTATTGACCTCATGAGCAATATTATTTCCCAGTTCATTATATTCTGATAATCCATTTTGTTTAAACTGTTCGTTTGCTACTTCCTGTGTATCGGAATTATTTGAATTAAATCCATTTTTGTATAGTACCTCTAATAGCTTGATTTTTTCAGCCAGTATCTTAGGCTGTTCATCCTCTTTTACAGATATTTTTCCTTCAACAATTATCTGGCTTTCATTTGCTAAAAGGCTAGCAAATCGCTCATATATATTGGGGAAAACAATAACCTCCATCTGACCGTATAAATCTTCTACCGTAACAAAGGCCATCATACGATTTTTCTTGGTGCTTATAGATTTTATATCTGTCACAACTCCGGCAATACGGACAAATACACCGTCGGTCAATCTGTTTTCACTTGACGCGACCTCTTCTGAAACCTCAAAATCGTAGGAATATACAGTAACTAACTCTTTTATTGATGCAGAGAATTCATCTAATGGGTGACCGGAAATATACAATCCCAGCATCTCTTTTTCCATAGACAAGAGTAGCTTAGAATCATATTCCGCCATTTGAGGCCATTCAATGGTGGCTGTTTCATCGGGTGTTTGGGCAACATCAAAAAGTGATAGTTGACCCGAAATTAATGACTTTCTTTTCTGTGATACGCGCTCAAGAATTTTTTCATAATTGGCTATGAGTCTTGAACGATATATTTCAAAAATATCAAAGGCTCCGCATTTTATAAGGCTTTCAACAGTTTTCTTGTTAAGCTCTTTTCCCTCAAGTCTCTCACAAAAATCCACGAAGCTTTTAAAATCACCATTTTTATTGCGATCTGCAATTATATTATGAACTATGTTGACGCCAACGTTTTTTACTGCAAATAACCCAAATCTAATAAACCCGTTTTTAACAGAGAATGAACTTTCACTTTCGTTGACATCCGGTGGTAGCACTTTTATTCCCATCTTGCGGCATTCCATAACATATTGGCTGACCTTTCCCAAGCTTCCCATAAAGCTGTTTAATAGAGCAGCCATGAATTCAACAGGATAGTGATATTTAAGCCAAGCAGTTTGATATCCGACATATGCATAGGCTGCGGCATGGGACTTGTTGAATGCGTAACTGGCAAAATCCATCATTTCATCGAACAGTACATTTGCCGCAAATTCCGATACGCCATTGCGAATTGCTCCGGGAATCAAAACCTTGCCATTTTCATCAAGACTCCCGTGTATAAAATTCTGACGCTCGGCATCCATTACTTCTTTTTTCTTTTTAGACATTGCACGACGAACAAGATCACTACGACCAAGGGAATATCCGGCAAGATCACGGCATATCTGCATTACCTGTTCCTGATACACCATGCAACCATAGGTTACGTTCAATATAGGCTCTAGCTTGGGGGTGACATAAGTGACATTATGCGGATTATTCTTATTCCTTATATACCTTGGAATTTGGTCCATCGGCCCGGGTCGATAAAGAGAAATCCCTGCTATTATATCTTCAAGACAATTAGGTTGAAGTTCTTTCATAAAGGAAGTCATACCTTGACTTTCAAGTTGGAAAACACCTGCGGTATCTCCTTTACTTATCATTTCATAAACATTGGAATCTTCATAATTTATATTGTCAATATCAACTGTTATATTTCTGTTTTTATTAATCAGTTCAATTGCATCCCGTATTACTGTAATGGTACGAAGGGCCAAAAAGTCCATTTTTAAAAGGCCCAGCTCTTCAAGAGTAGTCATTGGGAATTGTGTGGAAATAAGACCTTCGTTACAATACAAGGGCACAAATTCGGTAAGAGGCTCACTGGATATTACTACCCCTGCAGCATGAGTCGATGCATGACGGGGCATTCCTTCCAGAATTTTTGCATTATCAAGCAATTCATGAATTCGAGGTTCTGAATTGTATAGTGTCTTTAGCTCTGGAATCATGTCTATGGCATCTGCTATTGTAATATGCTTGGCAGGCATCATAGGAATTAGCTTGGCAACCTTATCCACCTCGCTATAAGGCACGGCAAGGGCACGACCTACATCCCTCACAGCACCTCTTGCTGCCATTGTACCAAAGGTTATAATCTGAGCAACATGGTCTTCCCCATACTTTCTAACCACATAATCAATTACCTCCTGCCTTCTTTCATAGCAGAAGTCAATATCAATATCAGGCATTGATATTCGCTCAGGATTTAAAAAACGCTCAAAAATAAGATTATGCTTTATAGGGTCTACGTTCGTAATTTTAAGACAATAAGCCACTATGCTACCTGCTGCCGAGCCTCTTCCGGGGCCTACCATTATCCCGTTATCCCGGGCATATCTAATAAAGTCCCAAACAATCAGGAAATAATCAACATAGCCCATTTGTTCTATGACAGAAAGCTCGAATTCCAAGCGTTCAAGAAGAGACGGACTTTTGCTGTAGCGCTTATGAAATCCCCTTATACATTGGGAACGTAAATAATCAAATGGAGTTGTGCCTTCAGGTACGTCAAATTTAGGAAGATGAAGCTCACCAAAATTTAATTCAACATCACAGGCATCAGCTACACGTACAGTATTTTGAAGTGCTTCGGGGTAAGCTTTAAAATGTTCCCACATTTCTTCGGGACTTTTTAGATAAAATTCATCTGTTTCAAACTTTAATCTGTCCGAATCATCAATGGTCTTCCCGGTTTGAATACAAATTAATATTTCCTGTGCTCTTGCATCTTCCCTGTTGATATAGTGAATATCATTAGTTGCAATCAACGGAATCGCGGTTTCTTCCGAAAGTTTTACCAGCTCAGAATTTACTTGCTTTTGTTCTTCGATATTATTATATTGAATTTCAAGATAGAAATTTCCATCACCCATTATTCTGTTGAGATTGTGCGCAAGTTCCCGGGCTCCTTTATAATCACCGTTTAACAGCTTCTGAGGGATGTCTCCTCCTATACATGCACTAAGGCAAATCAGACCCTCATGATATTTTTCCAGAAGTGTATAATCAATTCGAGGTTTATAATAAAAGCCTTCAATAAACGCAATAGAAACAAGCTTCATAAGGTTTTTAAATCCGGTATTGTTTTTTGCAAGAAGTATCAGATGCCCCTGATCCGAATCCTGTCGCGGATCTTTGTCCAAATATGTACGGGGAGAAGTATATACTTCGCAACCTAAAATAGGCTTGATGCCTTCCTTTTTACATGCTTTATAAAAATCGACTACTCCATACATTGCGCCGTGATCAGTTATGGCAAGACTATTCATATTAAGCTCTTTAGCCCTTTTAGCTACGTCTTTAATACGACAAGCTCCATCAAGCAAGCTAAATTCAGTATGAAGATGCAGATGAACAAAATCTTTCAAATTTCCTCCTCTTAAAAGAACACCATTTCTTTTATACTATTTTATCATATTAAACGCTTAAGTGGAGAAAAAATGTGCTATTTACGGTTAGATTCTATGGTATATTTTTCAGTTATTATTCTATCCATCTTTACATCGTATTGATCCGAAAGAATTGTATCAAATACCTGAAACGAATATGCTATTCCTATAAATGTAGTGCTGTCCTTACATCGTGCCAGGAATCTGTCATAATATCCTTTTCCGTGCCCCATGCGATTCCCTGCTTCATCAAAAGCAACACCGGGAACGAGTATTAGATCTATATTGCCAATATCAATTAATTCATGGCTATCGGTTGGTTCAAAGATGCCGTAAGAGCTTTTCTTTAATCCAATATTTACATTTGTAATTACCCTGACTTCCATTTCTGTTTGACTTATCACTCTCGGGAGACATAGTATCTTACCTTGATCCAAAATCCATTGATTTAATGGTTTTATATCAACTTCATTTCCTTTTGGCATATAGGAAAGTATTGCCTTTGCGTTTTTTAAATCGGAAAGGCTTTGTAAAGTTGTTACTATTGTCCCGGAAGTACTTTTTACTATAGTTTCGTCAAGTAGTTCACGTTTCGCACTTATTTCTTTCCTAAGTTCACTTTTATCCATTGCATTACCTCATTGGGGGTGTTCTTCGGTCGCTACGCTCCCTCACAAGTAGTGTTACGGCCGCCGCAGTAGCTTGCTTCCAATCAGACTTCGCTTTTGCTCGTCTTCTTGGGCAAGCCTTGCATGGG
>CAYUZC010000009.1:8730-13476 GCA_964449525.1 uncultured Ruminiclostridium sp. | reverse complement strand
TTGCTTCCAATCAGACTTCGCTTTTGCTCGTCTTCTTGGGCAAGCCTTGCATGGGTGCTACTACTGTTTCCTTCGTCGCCTACGCTCCTTATAAACAGTGTAGCGACCTTCAGCAGTAGCTTGCTTCCAATCAGACTTCGCTTTTGCTCGTCTTCTTGGGCAAGCCTTGCATGGGACGTACATCTGCTTCTTCAGTCGTTTCACTCCTTCACAAGCAGTGTTACGGCCGCAAAAAAAGCGACCTTAATAGGTCGCTTTTTTTAGTTTTGATTATTCGTTTACTTTTGCTCCACATTTTGAACAGAAGGTAGTTTCTTTTGTTACTTCTGCACCACAGCTGGGGCATTTTGTTGCATTCTTAAGCTCCAGAACTTTTGCGGTTAGCTCATTAATTGTATCTTCTACTAGTTTAATCTCCCCACAAACTTCATCGTATGCTGAGCCTTGTCCAGCTGCATATGCTTTGTAAACCTCTTCACCGATTTTTACATAGAAATCCTTGATTTTGTCTTTTTCTGTGTTAATCTGAGAGTTAAGTTTTGTAATTTCTATTACGTCCTTACCCTTGTCAGTGATATTTTTGCCAAATTTTTTAACGTCATCAAAAAATGCCATGGTAAAAGACCTCCTTAAAGAAAGATATTTATTGCTTAGCTCTGTATGCTTACATACAGTCTAGCTCATTCATAATATTATAATACCACAGCTTACCAGGCCATAACATTAAATTTTTCTAATATTGCACAGGAAGAACCATATGAAGTTTTATTTATTGACTCGTAAAATTGCATTGTCAGCCAATCGTTCCATTGGTATTCGCACTTCCATTTGTGCATGTGGTGCAACATTAATAGTATTTCCCTCACCATCATACATTTCATCTATAATAAATTGTGTAACAGGTCCCTCAGGAGGCATTACCTCAATTGTATCACCTATTTTAAATTTATTTCTCTGTTCGATTATTAACATTTTTTTATCGCTGTCATAGCCTTTGACAAGCCCGATAAAATCATAATTCCTAATATAGGAGCTGGTTCCGTAATTATGGTCATCAGGTCCCGGTTTGTCAAAGA
The DNA here is from genome assembly GCA_964449525.1 of uncultured Ruminiclostridium sp. Lineage (GTDB taxonomy): Bacteria > Bacillota > Clostridia > DSM-8532 > DSM-8532 > DTU059. Next base: position 12,400 of record CAYUZC010000009.1, on the reverse strand, counting down.
AAAAACCGGTTGTAAAATCACGATTACTAACCTTTCTAATCTCATCGAACCACATTTCATTATATGGTTGATTATTGTAATGTGCATCAATAGCGTCCCGATAGGCTTTTACTACTGTAGCAACATAAAAAGAACTTTTTACTCTGCCCTCAATCTTTAAGCTGGATATACCGCTGGAAATAATCTCAGGGATATTTCTTATCATGCAAAGATCCTTTGAATTGAAAATAAAAGTGCCTCTTTCTTCCTCATGAACAGGGAAATATTCCCCGGGGCGCTTCTCTTCCATTAAGTGATATTTCCATCTGCAAGGTTGGGCACAGTCTCCTTTATTGGAATCTCTCCCTGCCATATAGTTACTTAGAAGGCACCTTCCGGAGTATGATATACACATTGCACCATGAACAAATGCTTCAAGTTCCATTTCGCTAGGTGTGTTCTTACGTATTTCGCTAATCTCATTAAATGACAGCTCTCGTGCCAAGACCACTCTTGAGGCTCCGGCAGCATGCCAGAAATTTACGCTTTCAGAATTTGTTATATTAGCCTGGGTACTGATATGAATACTCAGTTGCGGAGCAGTCCTTTTTATAATAGCAAACATACCGGGATCAGAAACTATAACAGCATCAATGCCTGTTAAGACAGCTTTTTCAATAAATTCTGTTGCTTTTGAAGTATCTTCATTATGAGGAATTATATTCATCGTAAGATACGCTTTTTTACCTTTTTCATGTACAAAATCAATACCGGATTTCATTTCTTCAAAAGTAAAATTATCGGATGCAGTACGAAGGCCAAACTCTTCTCCGGCTAAGTATACTGCATCTGCTCCATATAGAATTGCCATTCTTAATTTTTCCATATTACCGGCCGGAGCCAAAAGCTCGACTTTTTTCATTTTAATCACCTTTCTTCAGGCTTATTGCCATTCCGTCACCAATAGGAATAAGTGTGGTTTCCAATCTGTCATCACTACAAATTTGCTGTAAGTATTCTCTAAGGTTGACGGCAATGGTCCGGTGTTTATGCGGTACTCTTTCTATTTGTGCCACAAGTCCCTTATATAAGACATTATCAGATATTAATAAACCTCCGGATTTAAGCAGTCTTAACGCTTGAGTTAAATACTCATTATATTGTCCTTTTGCGGCGTCCAAAAAAATCATATCATAAGGTGAATTCAGGCATTCCATAACTTCAAGGGCATCTCCCACGAGTACTCGTATGCATTTATCAAAACCCATACTGTTAATATTCTTCATAGCCAGATCAGCCATTTCTTCATCAATCTCAATTGTATCGATAATTCCCGCTTTATTCATAGCCTCGTATAAGATACACGCCGAATAACCTATTGCGGTGCCTGCCTCAAGTATTCTTTGTGGTTTATGAAGCTTAACCAATATTTTTAGTAATGTAGCTGATTCGGGCTGAATAATGGGTATGTGATGCAAGCTTGCATATTCTTCAAGCTCTTTTAAAAAACCTGTTTCACGACATATTGTAGAACGAAGATATTCAATAATCTCAGGATAAATTATTCTATCTTCCATAAAGACTCCTTTGTAATATTAAAGGCGGCTGTAACAGCCGCCTCATTGTATTAATTGAATCCGCTTACACCATACTTTTGTTGATCTCTATTATGACCATCCAGCGTCTCATTGTAAATATTTGTACCATCAGTTGTAGCAAAGAAGTAATAATAATTAGTTTTTTCCGGATATAAAGCAGCTTCAATGGAATCAATTCTCGGAGAGCATATGGGCCCTGGTGGCAATCCTTGATGTAGATAGGTATTATAAGGATGATCTATCTCCAAATCCTTGATTAATACTGCGCTTGTCCTTCCAATGCCCTCATATACTCTTGCATATTGTACGGTTGCATCCGATTGTAGTAAAGGCATATCTTTACTGTTTAAACGATTATGAAACACGCTTGAAATCTTCTTTAAATCTGCAGGATAGAGTGCTTCCATTTCAATTAATGATGCCAAAGTAATAACCTCATCTAAAGTCATACCCAATTCTTCGGCTCTCTTATAATGGTCCTGAGTAAATACTCTGTCAAATTCCTTCAACATCCGTTCAATAAGCTCTTCTTCTGTCCAGCCTTCGTCCATTCTATAGGTATCCGGATAAAGATAACCTTCGAGAGGATATTTTCTTACATCATTAGCTTTAACATCTTTAAGAAAGCTATATGCACTGTTTTTTTCAGCAATTTTAAGGAATTTTACTTCGTCAACATACCCTTGAGCAGATAGAATACTTACTGTTTCTTTTAGGGTTTTGCCCTCAGGTATCATAATATCCTTGGTGGGGTTTTTTAATGGTTCACCGCTTAATCTGACCATAAGAGCATAGTAGTTCATATCCTTAGAAATAATATATTTTCCTGCCTTATAAGCATTATCAAAGCCTAGGATTTTTGAAATAATCCGATATATTCTGGTGTCTTCTATAAAGCCTTGATTAACAAGCTCTTCTGCAATATTCGCCGTTCTGGCTCCTGAAGATATTTTAAATACAATGCCGTTTTCTTCTGTCAGTGGGACTTGAGCCTGAGCCGTACCCTCCATTATAAAGCGGTATCCATAAAGTGCACATGTCATAAATACAATAACGCAAATTAGTACAAGAATTAAAAATTTTAAGAATAAATAACGTTTCTTTTTAACTCTTTTCTTTTTTTTAGGTTTTATTGTTTTAAAATCATTCTGTTCACCTGTTTTTTTTAAGGCGTTATTTTTTTGCACCATTCCTCACCTTAGCTCTCTGATCAGTATTCAGAATCTTTTTTCTCAGACGGATTGAGCTGGGTGTTATTTCCACCAGTTCATCATCATCAATAAACTCAAGATTCTGTTCAAGGCTCAAATTAATATGCGGAACAAGTTTCTGAGCTTCATCTGAACCTGAGGCACGCATGTTTGTTGCATGCTTTTTTTTACATACATTAATAACTATATCTTCGTTTCGCGAACACTCACCTACAATCATGCCCTCATAAACAGCAACACCGGGCCCTATAAAAAGGTTTCCTCTGTCTTGAGCGTTAAATAATCCGTAGGTAACTGATTCTCCTGCTTCCCATGCAACCAAAACACCGCGATTACGAGTTCTGATATCGCCCTTATATGGCTCATAGCCATGAAAAACATGATTCATTATACCATTTCCCCGAGTATCAGTCAAAAACTCTGAACGATATCCAATAAGACTTCTTGCAGGGATTCTATAGTCTAAGCGTACGTATCCTTGAGCCGGACTATGCATGTTAATCATTTCGGCCTTTCTCTGTCCGAGCTTTTCCATAACACTACCCACATATTCCTCTGGTGCATCTATAACCAGATCCTCTATGGGCTCGTATGTTTCACCATTTCTTTCAATAGTTATAACCTCGGGCTTCGAAACTTGAAATTCGTACCCTTGTCTTCTCATGGTTTCAATTAATATAGAAAGATGAAGCTCTCCACGACCTGATACCTTAAAAGCATCCGATGAAGCTGTTTCTTCAACTCTCATGCTGACATTTGTTTCTACTTCACGAAACAGTCTGTTCCTTAAATGGCGCGAAGTTACATAGGTACCTTCTTTACCAGCAAATGGACTGTTGTTAACTAAAAAGTACATTGAAATTGTTGGCTCATCTATATCAA
>CAYUZC010000009.1:0-8630 GCA_964449525.1 uncultured Ruminiclostridium sp. | reverse complement strand
TATATTCATCATAATCAAGACTTGAAACCAAAAACTGTAGAGGAGCTTCACTGTCACCTACAGGTGCCGGAACATATTTTACAATCGTTTCAAACAATGGATCCATGTTGTCTGATTCATCTTCCAAATTATATTTTGCAATACGATCCTTGGCGGATGCATATATAACGGGGAATTCAAGCAAATCATCATCGGCACCCAGCTCTATAAATAAATCCAGTATTTCATCTATAACCTCTGCCGGTCTGGCTTCTTTTCTATCAATTTTGTTAATAACTACTATCGGTTTAAGATGTAGAGCAAGAGCTTTTCTCAGAACAAAACGGGTTTGCGGCATTGCTCCCTCATAAGCATCTACAAGAAGAAGAACACCATCAACCATTTTAAGTATACGTTCTACCTCACCACCAAAATCGGCATGGCCGGGAGTATCCACAATATTGATTCGGGTTTGGTTATAAACTACTGCAGTATTCTTGGACATAATAGTAATACCTTTTTCACGTTCAAGATCTCCGGAGTCCATAACCCTTTCTACAAGTCTTTCATTACTTCTGAAAATACCACTTTGCCTAAGCATAGCGTCAACTAAAGTTGTTTTTCCATGGTCAACATGTGCAATTATTGCTACATTTCTAAGTTCATTTTTTACTTTCTTCACTATATCACCTGCTGTTTCTAACTAAATGTACTGCATTATTCTACTTGTTGTTACTCGATGTGTCAAATAAATATTGTGTTTTAGAATTGGTGCCTTTAGAGTGAGGTAAATTTGCCACCATATTTTCGAATGCTATATAAAAGGACGGTATTACTATCAGTGTAATTAGTGTAGAAACAGTCAAACCGCCTATTATAACTATGGCTAGCGGTATCTGGATTTCGCTTCCTTCCTTTATTGAAATCGCCATAGGAAGCATACCAAGAACAGTGGTAAGGGTAGTCATAAGTATTGGTCTCATTCTTAAGGGCCCTGCCTTAATAATTGCATCCCTAGGGCACATACCCTCTTCCCTGCATTTGTTAATGCTGTCAACAAGGACAATAGCGTTATCAACCACAATACCAACCAATATTATCATGCCGATAAAGGCAGGTATACTTAATGTGTTTCCGGTTATAAGCAATGCCAATAACGCTCCTGTGAGAGCTAAAGGAATTGTCATCAATATGGTAAAAGGATGCAGAAGGGATTCAAATTGTGCCGCTAAAAGCATATATACTATAATAACTGATAAAATCAAGGCATCAAAAAGAGCATCAAAGGATTCAATAAAATCCTTTTGTTGGCCTGCATAGTTATATGAATATCCCGAAGAAAAATCGTATTCTGAAAAAGCCTTATCAATATCAATTGTTACCTTATTTATAGATCTCCCCTTTAAATTTGCAGTAATTGATACTGTTTTCTTTTGATCATTTCTTATAATATTCGGAGCGGACCTTTCCAACTCGATTTCAGCCAGCTCCATTAACGGAATACTGACACCTCTGGGGCTTTGAACTTGGATATTCTCAATGTCTTGAAGGTTCTCCGGCTCCTTTCCCAGAGTACAAACAACAACATCTATATCTGAGCCTCTGTATTCATATCTTGTTGTGATAATTCCACTTATGCCAATTCGTATAGCTTGGCCAATCTGTGCAGGTGTAAGTCCATACAATAATGCTCTATCCCTGTCAATTTTTATTAATGCCTCTTCAATTTCTTCATCTATAGTACTGGTAGGCTCTTCAATCCCCTCAATTCTTTTTAAAATTACCATTAAATCGTCAGAAATTCTTTTTAAGATTTCTGTGTCCTCGCCGGACACTCGTATATCAATCTCATCATAACCTATTGAAAATCCCATTACCCGGCTTTCGCCATTAACTATTATTTTAGCGCCGGCAAAATCTCTTAGATTATAGCTTATCTCTTCGGAGATTTCTGCAATTGATTTCAGTCGATTTTCAACGCTACCCACATCCACTGTCAATGTTGCCTTTTCGGTTGTAGATCTGTCTAGTACAAAACCTGAGTTACCGATTATTATACTTATACTTTTAACTTCAGAGATTCCTTTTATCCTATCCTGAACCATAAGAGCCATATCATGTGTTTCAGAAAGAGAACTTCCCTTTGGCAAAACAACCTCAACTGATATCATACCTTCATCCATAGTAGGAAAGTATTCGAATCCTATTACAGGTAGTGCAAATAATGAAAGAATTAATATAATCACAGAAATACCTATTACAAGCCAGTGCTTTTTTAATGATGCCCTTAAAAGCTTCTCATAACCTTGTGATAATACTCTATAAAATGAATCCCAAAGATCAAAGAGCTTTGTAAATATAATACTTCTATTTCTTTTTTCCCTATTGGATGACTTTCTGGTAAACTCGATACTAAGTAATTTTGAGGCCATCATAGGCAAAAAGGTTAATGCAACAAGCAATGATGCCATAAGTGAATAGGTAATTATTAGGCCCATTTCCTTAAAGATTTTCCCCGTCATTCCTTCAACAAATATAATGGGTACAAATACTATAATCGTTGTCAAGGTAGAGGCAGTTATAGACATCATAACCTCTTTTGTTCCAAATTCAGCAGATTGGACCATATCTATGCCATCATGGCGCTTTCGGTAAATATTTTCTAAAACCACTATTGAATTATCTACCATCATACCAACACCAAGGGCAAATCCTGCGAGGGATATAAGATTTAAGCTGATTCCTGAAAAATACATCAGTACAAATGATGTAACTATTGAAACCGGCATAGAAACTGCTATTATCAAAGTTGCTCTAATATTTCTCAAAAATAAATAAAGAATTAATACAGCTAGAATACCACCTTGGATTGCTGATGTAGTAACCGTATTCAAAGCTTGTTCAATATAGGTTGAGCTATCATAGATAACATTGAAAACCATCTCACTATGAGATTTTCTTAAGAATTGGATCTCTTTATTTATTTCTCGGCAAATCTGCACAGTGTTTGCATTGCTCTGTTTCTGAATTGAAATATTAAGCGATGGTACACCGTTAATATAACTCTCACTTGTTTTTACTTTTTGATCTAGATTTATATTTGCTATGTCCTTTAAAAAAAGAATTGTGCCCTTGCTTGTGGGTATGGAAAGGTTCTCTATTTCCTCAAGGCTCTGAAATAACCCGGAAGTCTTGAGATAAACGGACATACCTGCAGTTTCCATACTTCCTACAGGAATATCAAGATTCTCTGACATAATATACTGAGATATAGAATTCTCATTTAACCCATATTGAGTCAACTTCTCCGGTATTAGTTCTATTCTAATTTCTGAAATAATTCCCCCTGATAGCTTTGCTGACGATACTCCACTAATTCTTTCCAACCTGTTTAAAATCTGATCTTCTACAACACGGGTCAGGTTTTCTAAATCCATTCCAGAAGTTATGCCTATTTCAAAGGTAGACTGGAAGTTGTTTGGGTCGATCCTCATGACCATAATATCCTCTACTCCCTGAGGTAAATAGGTCTTAGTCAGATCAATCTTTTCACGCATTTCCAAGGCTGCAAAATTCATATCAGTATTGTCGTTAAAATAGAGTATACATAGGCAATACTCATTAGTAGATATAGTTTCTATTGATTTTAATTCCGATACCGTAGTGAGCGCTTCTTCAAATGGCTTAGTTATAAGTCTTTCGATTTCTCTTGGCCCCGCCCCTTCATACCTTGCTGTCACAACAGCTACCGGCATATTTAAATCGGGGAGCAAATCTAGCTTTAGCTTTGACAGGGAAACAGCCCCAATGAGAACTATAGATAGGATCAGCATTATTATTGTAACAGGCCGGTTTATGGCAAGTTTGGGTAAACTCATTTTGAAACCTCCTGAGACAAGGTTACAGGATCATTATGCTTTAAGAAATGTTGTCCCTTTACAACTAAGTAATTGCCCATTTCAAGCCCTTTAGTAATCTCTATATAATCATTATTACTAATGCCTGTGTCAACAAATCTTTTTATAGCCTTATTATCTTCAATTGTGAATACAAATTTACCGTTGTCATCAGATAGAATCGAATTTAGGGGCGCTGTAATAATAGCTTCCCGCTTTTCAGTTATTATATCTACCTTAGCTGTCATTCCGGGTCTTATATGATTATTCTGATTAGGCACATCAATTAATACCTGATATGCAAATGTTGTTTTATCCATAACTGGGCTTACAGAGGATATCTTTCCGCTGCTAACTCCGGCTCCTACAGCCGGTATTTCAATTTTCAATTCGCTTCCTTCAATCATTTTATTTATTACATGCTCTGTTACAGAGATGGATATCTGTACCGTATCTGTGTCTGCCACTATATAAGATACCATTGTGTTGGATATAAGGGATCCCTCAAAAACATCTTTAGCAACAATTACGCCATCAATGGGAGATTCTACATTAGTATGTTTAAGCATTTCTTTAGCGGTTTCAATTTGAATCTTGATCGCATCATATGATGCTATAGCTTGATTAAGCTGATGGGTTGCCGATGATATTGCTTCTTCTGATAATTGGTAAACAAAAAGATTGTATGCGCTGTCAGATGTTCTCAGCGCAGTTTTTGCCTGTTCAAACTGATTTTTTATCTCATAATATTTCATACTGTTTATACTTTTTGTTTCATATAAAACAGTAGCTATATCTAAAGCTGTTTTTGCAGCGGTATAATTATTTTCAGCACTTGTAAGAGCTGATTCCAGCTGTAGTTTTTGACTTTTATAACCACTTCCCTTTGCTGATGAAAAAGCTGTTTTGGCAAGCAAAATGCTTTCTCTTGCGACCTTTAGCTGCTCTTCGAGTAGTTTTATATTTGCTTCAAGCTCTTTACTGTCAACACTAAAAAGAGTTTCACCACTTTTAACTCTGTCACCCACACCAAAATAAGCTTTCGAAACCATACCGGATATCGGTGATACTACATAAACAATTTTTTTCGGTTGGACTATTCCGGTATATTGCATAATGTTCTCAATACTGCCTTTTTGAACAGGCATGATAATCACAGGTATACTTTGTTTCTTTTCTTCATGATATTGTTTTGTTTTACTGCATGCAGAAAAGAAAGGAATCAGAACAAGTAAAATCAAACTTAGGATTAGCCTATACCCAAAGCCTTTTTTATAAAGCATTCTATCTGTCCTCTCAAAAATAAGTTGAAAAAACCTATACATTAAGTATTGATTTTTTCAGGTTTGTTTAGTCTTATTTCTAAGTTATTTTTTTGCTTTTTAAGAATGGTTTATAATGACAGAAAGAAATGAAATAGGCGGCCATTGGCCGCCTATAAAGGAAAATTTAACGCTAATATAGAACAATTTATTTCTATTCGCCGTAAATATACTTGGCAAATACAGAGTCAGGGCTGATTATTATTGTTGTATCTTCGTCAATAACATCCTTATAGGTTTGAAGGGTCTTCCAAAATCCATAGAATTCAGGGTCTGCATTATATGCATCGGCATAAATTTTTAATGCTGATGCATCGCCTTCACCCATAAGCTTTTGGGCTTGCTCATATGCCTGTGCCTCAGTAACGGTTGCTTTATTATTGGCTTCGGCTCGGATAGTTCTGGCCGCTTTCTGACCGTCTGCCCTGTATTTCGATGCCACAGCTTCCCTTTCCGATCTCATCTGTTGATAGATACTTGGTTTTGTTTCATCGGGAAATTCTGTTCTTTTAATTTTGATATCTATAATTTTAACTCCATAGGCTTGCAGTTGACCATTTACAAAGTCCTCCACATTCTTCAGCATAGAGAACATATAATCCTTATCTGCGATTAATACATGGGCGTCAATCCTACCGATTTCTTCCCTCATTTTTGAATAAATTACTTCATCTATTCTTTGGTGGGCAGCTTCTCTGGTTCCTATATTAACCATAAAGGTTGCCGGGTTGTTAACCTTGTATTGAGCAAAATTATCAATAAAAATTGTTTTCTTGTCCTTTGTTGTAACCTCCTCGGCATAGGTGTCGTATGTAATTAATTTGTTGGAATAATGCTTAACGCTTTGTATAAAGGGTATTTTGAAAAAGAGCCCCTTGCCCTGCTGAACTTTTACACTCGCATATCTGGGATCATCCTTCATTGCTTGTATCGCCGGATCGTTGATATCATCCACAATAATTTTTACAATGCTGTCGAATTGAGTTATTACTACTTGCTCTGTTTCGTTCACAGTAAAGGTAAAAGACGAAAATATTATCACTATAAGTAAAACTGCGGCAAATACAAATCCTGCACCTTTTAAAAGTCCGGTTATCTTATTAAAATCTATTGGTATATTTTGTTGATTTTTATATTGTTGTTGAAAATCATTTATATTATCCATTCAAGTATTTCCTCCTTATTCTTCAACATTAACTGCTCCACCCTCTAAAGGTAGAAATCTCAATGTATCTCCAGAGTCATGCATTATGTAGATTTTTGCTTTTGGAAGAACCTCTTGCATTGTTTCAAGATACATACGGATTCTTGTAACCTTAGGGCCAAGCACATAGTTTTCATAAACCTGTCTGAAATTTTCTACGTCTCCCTTAGCCTCGGATATACGTTTTTCTTTGTAAGCATTGGCTTCGTTGAGCATTTCCTGCACCTTTGCTTCGGCAGCCGGAACAATCTCATTTGCTTCCCTGTTTGCTTCATTTATAAAGCGATTCATGTCTTCTCTGGCCTTTATAACATCATTAAATGCCTCTTCAACTTCTACCGGAGCATAGACCATCTGTAATGCGACATTTTTAATAGTAACTCCCATTTCATATTCGTTACATATGCTTTGTAAATCCTCCTTTATCTCATTTTGTATTATATCTTTCTGATCAGTTAAAACATCATCAAGCTTATGGTTTGCAACAACACGTCGTACAGATGACTCTGAAGCCATTTTTAAAGTATTGAAGACATCGTTTACATTAAAGACAAAGTCTTTAACATTAGAAATTCTATACTGTATGACTGTTTCAGCATTAACAAGGTTCTCGTCTCCTGTAATCATAAGCGCTTCCTGGGGAACATCATTAAATGAAGAGGTAGAAACATTGCTACCTACTTCCTGAGTCCTAAATCCTAATTCAATGGTTCTCAAAGTTTCAGTTTTGACTATCTCCACCCTTTGTATCGGGTAAGGTAAATGCCAGTGTAACCCCGCTTCTTCGATAGTGTCATAATAACGTCCGAATTGGGTTAATACGGCCCGTTCACCACCGTCTGATTTAAGAGTATAAATACCTGTAAGGCACCATAAGCCTACAATCAACACAATAACGGGAATGAGTAGTTTTAATCCTAATTTTTTCATTTACAGCTCTCCTTCTATAGATTTTATATATTGAAGCATAAAAATTATATGCTTTTAATAAGATCAATTGCTTCCAAAGCTCTGTTTGAAATTTTACTATATCGTTCCTTCTTGTTCCTGATTTTTTCCTTCAAAGGATCGATAATACCAAAATTAATATTCATAGGCTGAAATTTCTCTATTGCCGGATTTGAAATATATCTGGCTAAAGCTCCAATGGCAGTATTTCCCGGGAAAAGTAAATCTTCTTGCTTATTGTATTGTCTAGCTGCATTTACTCCTGCAACAAGACCGGATGAAGTAGATTCGATATATCCCTCTACTCCTGTCATTTGACCGGCAAAGAAGAAATTTGGTTGCTTTTTATATCTATAAACACTATCTAATAATTCAGGAGACTTCAAAAAGGTGTTTCTGTGCATTACTCCATATCTTTCAAACTCAGCATTTTCCATACCCGGAATCATAGAAAAAACACGTTTCTGCTCTCCCCATTTTAAATTTGTTTGGAAGCCTACAATATTGTATAATGTGGCGGCCATATCATCTTGTCTCAGTTGTACTACGGCATAATACTCTTCGCCGGTTTTGGGATTATTAAGGCCTACAGGCTTTAACGGGCCGAAACGGATTGTATCCACTCCCCTTTTAGCCATAGTTTCAACAGGCATACATCCTTCAAATACCTTCATATTTTCAAATTCTTTTAGCGGAGCTGTTTCTGCATTAATTAACGCTTCATAAAAAGCCAGGTACTGCTCCTTGTTCATAGGACAGTTAATATAATCTGCATCGCCCTTATTATATCTGGAAGCCTTAAATGCAACATCCATATTGATGCTGTCAAGACGTACTATGGGTGCTGCTGCATCAAAGAAATAAAGGCTATCCCCACCAATCATTTCAGATATATGCTCAGCCAGGCCATCAGAAGTAAGAGGACCGGTAGCAACCACCGTAATAACATTATTACATAATGATGTCATTTCTTCATAACACACATCAATATTAGGGTGATTAAGGATTTTATTTGTAACAGCTTGCGAAAAACCTTGTCTGTCTACGGCGAGAGCTCCTCCTGCAGGAACCCGAGTTTCATCTGCACATTTCATAATTAAAGAGCCTAGTTTTCTTAGTTCTTCTTTAAGAAGGCCTACAGCATTTTCAAGCATATCTGATCTGAGCGAGTTACTGCAAACAAGCTCAGCAAAGGTATTACTATGATGTGCAGGCGTTTTTTTATAGGGCTTCATTTCATAAAGACGTACCTTAATACCTCTGTTTGCGATTTGCCACGCC
>CAYUZC010000008.1:0-19514 GCA_964449525.1 uncultured Ruminiclostridium sp. | reverse complement strand
AAGGAAGAATATTTGAAGATGGAAATTTGCAATAAAGAATTTGAGGATAAATTGAAACAGTATATTGAGAAAAATTCGGTTAGTGCAACTCATCATATTTTTAAGGAAACATGTCATTCGGTACAGGAAGCAGCCGCAGCTGCCAACGCTTCCCCTGAAAGCTTCATAAAGAGTATATGTATGATAAAACCTGATGGTGAGCTTGTAGTTGCTATCGTAAAAGGGGAGGATAGAGCCGGTACATCAAGAGTAGCTAAGGCATTAGGCATTAATGGAGTAAGAATAGCAACCCCCGAAGAAATATTGATAAAAACAGGCTATATATGCGGCGGAGTTCCGGCTTTTGGTTATAAAGCAGTATTTTTGATTGATCCCAAAGTTATGGAATTAGATACTGTTTTCACCGGTGGCGGTTCCGCTTATTCGCTGTTGGAAATATCAACTAAGGAAATCCAACGGCTGAATATGGGTCAAGTAATAAGGATAAGAAGATGATAAATACTCTACTTTTTATTTAATATTTTCTGAAAAGTCCTATAACCTTACCGAGAATATTAAGTTCTTTTACTATGATAGGCTCATAGTCAGGGTTCTCGGGCTGAAGCCGATAATGATCTTTTTCTTTGTAGAATGTTTTTACTGTTGCTTCATCCTCAATTAATGCCACAACCATATCACCATTATTTGCGGTATTTTGCTGTTTAACTAGAATATAATCTCCATCTAAGATTCCGGCATTTATCATACTTTCGCCTTTTACTTTAAGCATAAAAGAAGTTGAGTTTTCTAGATATTGAACCGGTATAGGAAAGGTATCTTCTATATTTTCAACAGCAAGAATAGGTGCTCCTGCGGTTATTTTACCTATGACCGGGATATTATCAATTTCTTGATTTGCTACATAGCCTTCAAGATTCTTTGCAGATTCATCTAATACCTTAAGCGCCCTAGGTTTTGTAGCATCTTTAGTTATTGCCCCTTCTTCTTCGAGCTTCTTAAGATAGGCATGTACTGTAGAGGTTGATTTGAAGCCAACAGCTTGGCAAATCTCTCTAACAGATGGGGGGAAGCCCTTTTCCATAAGATACCGATTAACAAAGTCAAGTATTTTCTTTTGTTTATCAAGATCGCGATGTCTCATACTAACATCCTCCGTAAGATTATTTTTCGTCTTTAATGCAAATTAAAGACAAAAACTGCTTCCTGAAACAATTATATCTTTATGAATATTATTTGTCAAACAAATGTTCGATTTAACTTGACAACAGAACACCTGTTCGTTATAATTATTTTAGAAGAACAAGTGTTCTGGAGGTTGATAATATGAAAAAAAAGTATAGATTAAAAAATAAACGGCGCTTTGCTGCATTTATTGTGCTTTTTGTTATGATTACTGTTTTTACCGGGATGATCGTTAATGCAGGTGCAACCTCACGTGTAAAAGATGAATATGAAATTGTGAAAGTAAGAAGTGGCGATTCTCTATGGGAAATAGCCTTAAATTCTGCTACTAATAAAAAGGATATCAGAGAATATATTTATGATATTAAAGAGATTAACCGGCTTGAATCAGATGTAATTTATACAGGACAAATACTTTTGCTTCCATAGTTTATATTTGTACTATTATGATATTACGATAAAATTTTTATATATTGGTTATGATATGTTTTTATATTGATGCCTGTGGTAAAATTATAATATATTATTAAAAAGAGGTGTAGGTATGCAGGTAAAACAGGTGTCGGTTTTTTTAGAAAATAAATCCGGGAGATTAGCAGAGGTAACACGTATTTTTGGGGACAGGAGCATTAATATAAATGCTTTGTCTATTGCAGACACAACAGAATTTGGTATATTAAGGCTTATTGTAAATAATCCGGATGATGCAGTTGAAGCTTTAAGAGAACATGGGTTTACAGTGGATATTACAGAAGTTATAGCTATTTGTGTTGATAATGAGCCTGGAGGCCTTTCAATAGCTCTAAAATATCTTGAAGAAAATAATGTAGGAATTGAATATATGTATTCTTATATCGGCAATTCAGGTGATGGTAAGGCCATTATAATTATTAGAGTTGAGGATACCCAAAAGGCTATTGATGTTTTAAGTAACAATATGGTAGGTATTCTACCGGCAAATTAAAGCATCGGATTTAATTAAAAAGTTGAGTTAGTTTTGTATTTCGCCGGAAAAATTATATATTATATCTTTTATAACTACATTTAATGAACTATAAAGGTCCAAAGTATATGGTTTTACTTTTTTAGTGTTTTCATAGTATATAGTTATTGCCGGGCGCATGTTATATTCGCCTATTGATTCTACTATGCCTTCAAATCCATTGGATAGAGTTACCATAGTTCCTATTGGGTATATATTCACAGCTTCTGTAAATATCTTGACCAATTCATAATCAAAAAGCATACCGCCGGTACCCATAATATACTCCATAGCTTCATTAGGTTTAACCCCTCTTCTATAAGCCCTATCAGAGGTTAATGCATCAAAGACATCGCATAGACAGCATATACGACCGTATAAAGGTATTTCCTCTCCGCTCTTATTATAAGGATATCCTGTGCCATCCCATTTTTCATGGTGCGTTAGACATGCGATCCTTTCAGTTGGGCTTAAATTCGTACAGTCTCTTAAAAATTCATAGCCCTTAATGGGATGGTTTTTGATAATATTAAATTCTTCAACTTCAAGTTTATCTGTTTTATTTATAAGGCTCAGAGGTATGTATATTTTTCCGATATCGTGCAGTAAGCAGCTTAATGCGACATTCTTAACTTCTGCTTTAGGCATATTAAGCCTATTCGCTACAACTAAAGATAAAAGCATAACATTAATACTGTGGATAAATGTACTGTCGTCATAGCTGGATACACTTATAAGATTATTAATAATGTCACTGTTATGAACTGCATCATCAATAATTTCATTTATAAAAAGCTCGTAATTTTCTATGCATTGATGGATTGATTTTCGATATCCTGTTTTATCAGTTACTATTTCCCGGTTAGAAGATATGTTGATTATTTTTGAATCATTATCTTTAAAACGTTTCAAAAGTTTTGGTTTAAAGATATTTTCTAATTCTTGATTAGAATACTTGTCCAAAATATGAACCGTACCTATACCTAATTTTTTAAGGTTAATGATATCATTCTCATGTATTACGGTATTCTTTTCCATTACAATATTTCCGGAATAATCAAATACAGGTTTATTAAGAACTTGGCCTGATATAACATATTCTATAGGAATCTTACGCATTATAATACTTATAGTTGGCTATGAATAGTATGATAAGTCAACTCTCTCCTTTCATATATGCTACATGTTGTATATATAAAGTACACTAAAGCCATTAAAAATCTTCATTAATATTAATACCAACATTATAGGAATGAATAACCAATAAATTAAATGTTTGCAAAAAAAAACGGGCTAAAACCCGTTTTGATTTATTTGATTTATGAAATATCTCGAAGGGAAAGGCCTTTATTTCTATCCAATGCCCATTGTATGGACCACTCGTTTTCAAATAGTAAGACAAAACTGTCGCGATTATCTTTAACAATTAAAGTTGTTGATGTAATGTTCAAATCGTTGGGAGTTCCATTTATTTCATTTATCCAACGAGCATGTCGATGATTAAGTTGAGTTAGTTTCAAATCAACGCCATATTCGTTTTTTAGTCTATATTCAAGAACTTCAAATTGAAGAACACCGACGGCACCAACAATAAACTCTTCAACTCCGATATCGGGCTGTTTATAAATTTGAATAGCCCCTTCCTCTGTAAGTTGAGTTATCCCTTTTAGAAACTGCTTTCTTTTCATTGTATCCTTTGCGGCCACCCTGGCGAAATGTTCAGCAGGGAAGGAAGGGATGCCCGTGAAGGAAAGGTTACCGTTAGTACTTAGAGCATCGCCGATACTGAAGATGCCTGGATCAAAAAGACCCACAATATCTCCGGGATAAGCCATATCTACCATTTCCCGTTCTTGAGCCATGAAATGCTGAGGCTGAGCGAGGCGAATGGGTTTGCCACTTTTACTATGGATAACCTGCATACCGCGTTCAAAAACACCGGAACATATTCGTAGAAATGCTAATCTGTCTCTATGGTTAGGGTTCATATTAGCTTGTATCTTAAATATGAAGCCTGTAAAGTCATCATTTATAGGGTCAATAATCTTATCATCAAATATTTGATCACTAGGTTGAGGGGACATATTTAAAAATTCCTCTAAAAAGAGCTCTACGCCAAAGTTTGTCATGGCACTACCGAAAAAGATTGGAGTTAATTCGCCCTTTAAAACTTTTTTTAGATCAAAGCTGTCTCCGGCGATATCCAAAAGCTCAATATCTTCTACAAGCTTTGAGTAATAGGGCTCTCCCAAAAGATCCTTAAAAATCGGGTCGTCGACACTGCCTTTGTTAGAGCTTATAATTGCTTGTCCATGAGTATTATCACTGGTAAAGAGTTCTATTTGACGAAGTACTCTATTATACACACCTTTAAAATCGCCATCTGTGCCTATGGGCCAATTCATCGGATAGGAGCGTATACCAAGAACATCCTCAAGCTCTTGCATTAAGGCGAAGGTATCCTTACTGGCTCGGTCCATTTTATTTACAAATGTGAAGATTGGAATGCCTCTCATTTTGCACACATGAAAAAGCTTAATTGTCTGTGTTTCAACACCTTTAGCCCCATCAATCAGCATGACAGCACTATCTGCTGCAACTAAGGTTCTGTAGGTATCCTCACTGAAATCCTGGTGCCCGGGGGTATCAAGAATATTTATACAAAAATTATTATAATTAAACTGCATAACGCTGGAGGTAACCGAAATACCACGCTGCTTTTCAATTTCCATCCAGTCTGAAGTGGCGTGGTGAGAAGCTTTCCGTGCTTTAACTGATCCGGCCATATGAATAGCTCCACCATATAGTAAAAGCTTTTCTGTTAATGTAGTTTTTCCTGCGTCCGGGTGTGAAATAATTGCAAATGTTCTTCTGCGTTCAACTTCTGTATTAAGTACTTCTTTATTTACACTCACTGTTGTTCCTCATTTCAACCAATTTGAAAATACAGAATATATAATATGGGTTTTGAAACTTTTAGTCAAGGAATATAATTAAAAAAGGTGTTCAGTAATAAAAATTCATGGTATATTTAGTGTAATTATAAAAAGACAAGAGGTAAGACTATGGATATGAAGTTACTTGCACAAAATGCTAAAAGGGCATCAATAGAACTTTCAGGTGTATCAACCAAACAAAAAAACGAAGCTCTTATGCAAATAGCAGATGCGCTTTTTTCAAATAAAGAGAAAATTTTTATTGCCAATGAAAAAGACATAGAACGCAGTAGGACAGAGAATCTTTCTATGCCTCTTATTAAAAGACTACGTCTGGATGAAAATAAATTAACCGATATAATAGATGGAATAAAAAGCCTGATAAATCTTGAAGATCCCGTAGGGAAAACATTATTATCAACAGAATTAGACGAAGGTTTGGAATTGTTCAGAGTTAGCTGCCCCATAGGATTGATTGGAATCATTTTTGAATCCCGCCCCGATGCGCTGGTTCAAATTTCAACGCTGTGCCTTAAAAGTGGTAATGCGGTTATGCTAAAGGGTGGGAGAGAGGCTCTCTTAACTAACAGATGCCTATATGAAACGATAGCAGCCGCATCAGAAAAGGCCGGACTTCCTGCCAATTGGATTAATCTTCTTGAAAACAGGGATGAGGTTTCCGAAATGCTTAAGCTTGACGAGTATGTGGACCTTGTTATCCCAAGAGGCTCCAATGAGTTCGTCAGATATATAATGGAAAACTCTAGGATTCCTGTGCTGGGCCATGCTGACGGAATATGTCATTGCTATATAGACCGCGGAGCAGACATTCAAAAAGCTGTAAATATTACGCTTGACTCGAAAACCCAATATGTGGCTGTTTGTAATGCATTGGAAACCCTATTGGTTCATGAAAGCATAGCTGAAGAAGTTTTGCCCGTTCTTAAAGAAGTACTGGAAAAAAATAATGTTGAAATAAGAGGCTGTGAAAAAACTAAAAAAGTAATTGATTGTATTACTGCCACAGAAGAAGACTGGAAAACCGAATATTTGGATTATATTTTGTCAATTAAAGTAGTAGAAAGTATTGATGAAGCCATTGAACATATTAACACCTACGGCTCCGGGCATACAGATACTATAGTATCCAAGGATAAGAAAAATATAGAAAAATTTCTGGAGTATGTTGACTCGGGCGATGTCTTCGCAAATTGCTCTACACGCTTCAGCGATGGATTTAAATATGGATTTGGGGCAGAGGTAGGAATCAGCACCAATAAAATACATGCCAGAGGGCCGGTGGGCTTAGAGGGACTTGTAACTTATAAGTACAAGTTAATTGGAGATGGCCATATAGTTGCTGATTATGCAGAAAACAGGAAAAAGTTTACTCACCGAAATATTGTGCGATAACTGTTTAGAGTATGAAAGTAACTAAGCGACGTGGTTGCTTCTATAAATTAATAGTAAAGCTTTCTCCTCTTTTGGAGATTGTCTTTACTTTTTTAAAAGAAGGGTTTTTACCGGCCATAGTATTAATACGCTCCATAATAGTATAGTCATCACCGAAATGCATTGGGAAAGCACTTTTAACATCTATTTCATTCAAAAACCATGTCATTCCCATTAATTCAGCACTTTCCTGTCTAGGATCTGCAGGCAGAAAAGCAATATCTATAGGATAACTCTTTATTAGAGATACTTCGCGTTTAAAGCGTGCTGCCATATCATTATTCCGGGCTTTGGTTTCTTCGTTCCAGTGCCACCAATTGAGGTCACCGGCATGATAAATATTTATACCGTCGATACTTACTAAAAATGCAATCCCCTCATCAGTGGATTTAAAGGTCTGGATTCTTATGTTATCATCTTCATAAACAGCATTGGGCCTAAGAATATTTGTCCATTCCCGATGATTTTTCTTCGGAATATCGTAGGAAAGAAAGTAATGTATGTTTGTAAGCTGTTCCTTCCATGAAAGTATCATTGGATTAAAATGATCCGGATGCCTGTGGGATGCAAAAACAAATATTTCTTTATCTTTTATTTCTGAAGGCTCAATAACACCGGATGCAAGTGAACGATTATTGTTTTCGCTTTTATCCAGATAATAATCGAATATTAAAAGTTTATTTTTGATAATAATGGCAAAACCACTGTGTTCCAGATACCAGACTTCAATTTTATTATCCATAAAATGTAGCTCCTCAGAAACTCGAAAAATTAAGCGGTTTTATTATTAAATAGTTTATTTCAAACCAAAAGAAGGCTGTTATTACCATGCTGATAATTATACATAGAAGCATATCACGGTAATTGCGCTTGATAATGGTGTAAATTATTATTCCAAGATGATACAAGAAGCCTATTATACCTATGTATGCTGTAATATTTATTATTGGGTTTACAATAAATATCTCGTATGAATGAAAAAGCTTGGCAAGATTGGGTGAACTCGTCAGAAATGCGATAACAAACAATATTGCAGGTATAAAAAAATCAAAATAAATGAGAAGCTTCCATCCCTTATCAAATTTAAATCTTTTCAGCAATTTAAACACCTCACTTGTCTGTATTAGTAGCTCCACCCATATACTTCATGACTTTCTTGGCATTATCGGTAGCGTAGATTGTACCATCTTTCATTATCCAAATAGCATCTATGCCAATGCTTTCTGCAAGTTTTCGGCCTTCCTCGTAAGGAGTTAAGAATATGGTGGTAGACATAAAATCAGCAACCCCGGAATCATCTGCCACAACTGAAACAGCTCTGTAATATTCAGCAGGCATAAGAGTTACGGGATCTATTAAGTGATGATACATTTTACCGTTTACCTTGTACTGTCTTTGATAATCCCCGCTGGTTACAAGGGATAGGTCATTTAAATACAAGATATCCAAGGATGGTTCATCCTGATTATTAGGGTTTCCGTCAGGGTCCTGAATACCGATTCCCCATTTTTTTCTTGTGAAATCAATTGGCGCTCCGACTGTTCTGACATTACCTCCTGAGCTTATTATAAAACTTGAATATCCTTTATCCATAAGTTCATTTGTTACAATCTCGGTGGCAAAGCCTTTAGCGACAGCGCCTACATCGAGACGCATGTTTTTATCCTCCAGATAGACAGTATTATTGTCATCGTCAACTAAGACCTTATCAATATCAGTGAATTTCATGGCTTCCTGAAGCATTTCAAGGGGGGGAATATCAGCTTCTTCCGGATTCTCAATACCTGCATCTCGGTAGTCATGCCAGATTGAGAGAACCGAACCAAGCGCAATATTACATTTCCCATTGGTTTTATTGTACCATTCTTTTGAAAACATTATTAAATCTATAATTTCCTGTTTAACCTCAACAGGCTTAATTCCTGCATTATCATTTATGGATTTCAGGTTATTAATACCATCATAATCATTATAAATATCATAGAGCTTATTAAGCTCCATAAAACGCCCTTGACCTAATTCAACCATAATCTCAAATTCATCGGGACCTTTAGTATAGCCCATGAATTGGATAACAGTATCAAAGGCTCCCAAAAATTCATATGAATATTTGGTGTATACCGACTGATTTTCACCTGTACAAGCACTTATCAATAAAGAAATGATAAGAATTAATGATAAAGCATATTTTTTCATTTATACCTCGGGTAATGATAATTAACAGAACCCCTCCTAAAAGAAGGGGTTCCTTAGGATTATGTACTTGTTAATTATTTCGCGTTTTTAACCGCTTCTGCTACAGCAGCTTGATAATCACTGATGGACACTGATACCTTAGATTTAAGATCAGCATCTTCGGAGGCATCCTTAATAGCTGTAATTTTGTCTACAGTCTTGCCTACCATCCATTTTTCCACTTCAGCAATTTGCTCAAACCATTCTCTTGCAGATCCGGCTTTTTTCATACCATAATCAAAACCGAGCTCTACTTTAGTCTTGAGTTCTGTGGTTTTATCGGTGGTAATCTTTCCGGTTGTATCAAAATTAACTTTAACCTGAGCAGTATCGATAACTACGCCCAAAACTTTGTTAGACGAGTCAACGGTTACTGCCGCCATAACCGTATCAACCTGAGCAAGGCCCTCAGCTTCTGCTGATGCATCCGTTGACTTAGCAATGGAAATGTTGTGTCCGAGTCCTGTTTTGACAGATGCAGCACCGCAACCTGCCAGAAGAACTGCTATTAATGTGAGTGCCAATACTTTTTTCATAATATCCTCCTGAAAATAAAAGTTTATATGTAAAGAATGATCTGTGTTCTGAAATCACAGCCAGTTCACAATTTCATTCATTGCATTTGTATAAGGGGTATAGGGTAATTTTTCAATGTATCTACTGCATTTTTCTTTATAACGGTCTTTTAGTTTTTTAGTATCTTTAACACCATCAGATGTTTTAATAGAGTTTAATATACTATTTATATCACCGTGTCCATCAAAGAAAACATTAACTTTATTTAAAAATTTAGGGTTGTTCTTTACTGCCATTATTACGGGAAGAGTCGCAATACCTTCTTTTAAATCATTCAAAACAGGCTTTCCTTCTTTTGACTGATCTGAGAGGATATCAAGTAAATCATCCCTTATTTGAAAAGCCGCACCAAAGCTAAGACCAAATCGGCCAAACTGTCTGGCAATATCATCAGAAAGATTGGCTGTTTTAGCACCCAAAACCAAGGAGGCAGAGAATAAAACGCCTGTCTTGCCTAGTATACGCTTTAGATAATTATATACGCTGGCTACAGAATACTTGCTAAGATATTGTTCAACTTCACCTTCGCATAGAAGTGCTATAGCCCTAGCTAAAACATCAAGCTTTTCTGGGTTTAGTCCTGTCTCCAATAGCAACCGCAATGATTTGGTAAGAAGATAGTCTCCTGTATATACTGCTAAATTTGTACTATGTTTTTCTGAAAGAGTAACCTTGCCTCTTCGTGTTTTGGCGTTGTCAATTATATCATCATGTACCAGTGTTGCTGCATGCAGTATTTCAACAGAGGCTGCGGCCGGGAATACACGCTTTCTATCATAGTCACCATGTAGTGCTGCTATTATAGTGAAGGCAGGCCGTAGCCTTTTTCCCCCAGATAAAACAGCATCTTTTGAGGCATTCATTAAAAATTTATTTCTCGACTTTATTACCGTTTCAAGATATTTCTCAAAGGCAGCCAACTCTTCATTTATAATAGGAAACTTGCTCCACAATGCGTTTTACCTCCTAGCTATCGTGCTGCATCTGGATATAAAGGCATTTTGGAACATCAATCGAAACGGTCTAAACTACCCTTGAAAAACAGCCTGAACTTTTTATTTTTCCAGAAGTTCTCCCAAACATTATTAAGGTAGGGGATAAGGTAGTAATCCAAGCCGAAAGCTCGGCCGGCTCCACCCATTGTAGCAATTGATGCAAATACCATCCACCAACTCTTTTCATAAAGACCTGTGGAAGAGAGAAACATAATGGTCAAGCCAAATGAGATTAATGAACCTATAAAGGTGAACGCACCGCCCAGTAGCATTAATCCAATCAATACTTCAAGTATAACAACAAGAATCTGGAAGAACATAGCCACACCATCATTAGCTAACACAACATTCTGCAAGAACCAGGGCACGAGATTAAAATCGCCGAAATGAAAAAATTCAATCCTTGAGAAATGTTGTGCGATTATATCTTCTCCGCCGGCTATACGGGTTTCGGTTTCAATAAAGAAATTAATCAAGCCTGTTTTTATTCTAAAAACATCATCAATTCTTGTTACATATGCTGCGGAGGGTGTTGCAGCGCTTGTAGCATCACTTGCCATACCCAGAAAGGCAGCAAGTTTTGGGGTATTGAACCAGCCGTCGGCAACCTTAACAAGTCCTTCATATAACCACATTCCTCCCAAGAAAAGACGCAGGGGAGTGAGCCACCATGCTTGGATTCGTGTTGACCAGTGTTTTTCAATTAAAATCCTTCTTTGCCGTCTTTCCAGAACCTCATGGTACAGATATCTGGAGACACCTCTAAAGCCGGTAATTTCCCAGAGATAATGCATATTGACCATAAATTTCATGAGAATTGAAAGCCATACAGGTAGACTCTTTCCCATAATCTCGGAGACGCAGAAATAGTTACCTACACTAACCATTGTGCCATGGAATTTAACCGTAACCTTCTTTTGTTCTTTTCCACGTATAACATTCAGGATATTTTCAGCAGCACCGTTGGCTGTTTGAAGAGCATTTTCAACCATTGCGGCATAGGGTAAACCATCTTCGTCAGCTAAACCGCCAATATCACCAACGGCATAAACGTTTTGATTTTCAGTTCTGCAAAAATCGTCAACCTTGATTCTGTTTTGTCTGTTTGCTCTTGCAAGATCACATTCTTCAGCGTCATCACAAGCTTTTATTCCTGCACACCAAATAATAGTTTTAGTATCAATCTCGCCACCGTCATAAATTAAGCTGTGATCGGTTGCGGAAGTGATTTTTGTTTTGAGCATTACTTCGACCTTGAGCTTTTTCTCAAGGTATCTATGTGCCTTAGTAGCATTTTTCTCTCCTAAGGTGTTTAATATGCGGGGGAGCATGTCAATGATAATAAGGCGAACGTCATCGCGCTTAATGTTGTGTTCCTTGCAGAGGGATTTAACCCATACTGCTAGCTCTCCTATCATTTCAACGCCTGTAAATCCCGCTCCGGAGACAACAAATGTAAGAAGGCGCTTTTTTTCTTTTTCGTCTTTCTCTTGGCCAGCTAGAATAAAGCAATTCTTAATATGCTCACGTACTCTTACTGCATCGTCAAAGCTCCAAAGAGTAAATGTGTGCTCGTCAAGGCCGGGAATATCAAAGTAATTCGGCGTGCTACCCATTGCAGTAATAAGATAGTCATAGTCATAAGTAAGCTTTTCAGAGGAAACTTTATTATGATCAAAATCAAAGGAAGTTATCTCATCCATTACAAGGTTTACATCAGTATACTTAAAAATACTTTCTAAAGGTATACGAATACCTTCCTCGGATATTCGGTTTCCCGCAACCTCATGTAGCTCTGTTAAAAGAGTATGATAGGGATTTTGGTCTATAAGTGTAATCTCTATATCATCTTTCTTTTTCTTTTTGTTAAGGGTGAGAGCAGCTTCAATACCAGCGTATCCAGCTCCAACGATCAGCACCTTTTTAGTCATGGCTGTTCTCCTTTCAGTATGTATCAATGTTTGATAAATATATATACCACAATTATGTAAGTTTTACACGGTTAGTTTTTTCAAATATCAGAAAAAGATTCATTGATATTATTGCGGTTAATAATCCTGTACCAAGACCGGTAATCAATAGAATAGGAAGATAGGCAAATATTGCAGTGTTTTTCATCATAATGCTTGCCGCCACTATCTGGCCGGTATTATGGGCGACCGCTCCACCCATACTAATGCCAGTGAGGGAAAATGTCTTTTCATATCCGGTCTTCAGTATAATCATAAGAACCAAAGCAAAAAAAGCGCCGGATAATGAATAAAGAAGAGAAGACATGCCACCGAATAGCAATGAAGCTAATACACATCTTAATACTGTAATAGTTATTGCCGAAGGTATACCTAAATAAAACAAGGCAAAAATAGTGACAATATTTGCCAAGCCTAGCTTGATACCGGGTACGGGCACAATTAAATTAAGAGGAATGAATCGCTCCACAAGAGATAATACCAAAGCTAAGGAAATCAATAAACTGTTCAAAGTTAATTTTCTCAATTTAATCACCAAATATTCTGTCGCATTTAAAGTAAATATTATTACATAATTCACTTTTACTGTATCACCGAACAATTATATCTACATCAGTCTGTGCACCCTGGACCTTAATTATTACACCTGCAGGCAGACAAACCGCTATTTGTCCTGGTCTGTCTATCCAACCGGTATTTACACATACCTGGTCAGGGCAATCGGTATGCGAAAATCGTATTTTTCCGTTATAGGCCTCAATGGTCCCGGGATATTCACCTGAATATGTTATTTCATAGTGTTCAGACATTTTATCTAGCTGTATTGTGTCAAGAATAATGTCATTTTGAGTTACTATCGCTATTTTTTCAACTGTATTATCTTCATAGAATGAGACCGTCAATAAACCGGCAACCAAAATAACCGCAAAAATTATAAAAAAATCGCCATATTTTAGTTTTAGTCGCAATTTTGGTTCCTCCTCGGTCATGCAAACTAACCATCGAATTATATAAAAAAATAAATTACAAGTCAATGGATATTAATTAGCTCGGATGCCTAATTTTAACTCATTTTAACATTAAATTCCACCCCATCAGATGGGGACTAAACTCTGTACCTAATTGTTAGGCACGGTATAGGTTAAGAATGCAAATTTATATTTTATGGACTTGTTTTTAATCGCAACTCCTGTCATATGGGATCTTCTGATAGTAGTTTGGCTGGATCCACCAACAAGCCCTGCTCCAACACTTCTTTCACTCGTTCTGATAGTACCATAATCGGTTATTTTATTACCGGACATTACATTGTATCTTGAAACACTTTCATTGGCTCCAAAGCTAATCTTGCCCAGCACCTTGCCAGCACCCTTTGGTTTTATAGGAATAAGCTCACCCGGCTTTATTTCTACATCTACGCCGGCAGTCGTATAAGCTTCTTTGGAAACAACACCTTTTTCAGTAATGGTTTTGCCTCCTATTGTCCCTTTCAAAATGCCTAGATTACCGCTTACTTCCAAGGAAAAGTCCTTTCCATCGGTTTGACCGGAAGCTGAAATCATATCAAATAAGTCGAACTCAACGCCCAAATCTCCAACTGCATTTTTTTCGGGATAGGTAGAAATTACACCTTCTTCCATCTCAGGCTCTAGTTTCTCACCTTTTCGTTGTTTTTCCTCTTCTCTTTTTTGTTTTTCTAATTCATAACCGGCAATTATGTCTTTCATATTCTCAAGATTTGTTTGTGCCATTTCTATATCTCTGTGTTGCCCTGAGACAGTGCTCGAAATACCTAAAAGCTTGTCTAACGGGTCCGACATGTAATAATTGACATCCACCCTAAGTTGAGCATCAAGCGTATTAAAGACATTTTCATTGGTGATATACTTTAATATTCCGCCTGCTCGTAGCCAATACTCCTCCAGAGACTGTTTGGTATTCCCGTAATAGGTATAGGCCTTGTCCTTCATTTTCTGTACAAAAAACAGTTCACTTTTAAGAATCTCTTTCTCTTTTTCTACTTCACGCTCAGCTAATTTTATATTTAAAGCCGTACCCTCTTCCATTATTTGGTCAGTTAATTGATTTATTTTGTTCAAATTCGCCGTCTCATAGGCTTTATCGAGCTCGACCTTAAGATTATTCATATACTCGGCATCTATCATATCAAGCTTATTATACTTTTCCTGGATATCATCGTATTCTGACTCCATA
The DNA here is from genome assembly GCA_964449525.1 of uncultured Ruminiclostridium sp. GTDB lineage: Bacteria > Bacillota > Clostridia > DSM-8532 > DSM-8532 > DTU059. The sequence continues at coordinate 4,972 of CAYUZC010000008.1, read as the reverse complement.
TCGCTATCAATGGTTTCAAACGCCTCTTCTAAATTAAGCTTCTCCTTTTCTATTTTAAAAAGATAGAAAGAGCGTAGAACCTCAAAGGCATACCTTTGCCTTAGATTCTTTTCAATATGAAAAACTAAGGCGTCGCTATTTTCTTGCCTTTCCTTTTCTTCATCCTCCTCTTCGTCGAGGATCATCTGATATTCCAAATATTCATCTTCAAAGTGCAAAAAGGCACTCCAGGTTTTGCCATGCTCTGCATCAAAATAATCGACGTAATGCCTTAAATCATCGGCTGAACCAACATTGGGTATATTTCGAAGTGTTAATTGGGCTTCCGGAATATCAATATTCTGATTGACATCCATTGTATCCACGTTTTCTTTGGCAATGTAGTATAGCTCTTTAATAAACTCTTCGTGTAGGGGGTATTCGTCCTCTTTTGGATCAAGCTGATCCTCGACGGCATCCAGAAAATTTTCAAAATGGTAGATCGTTAATTCATTGAAACAGTGTTTCGCACTTTTCACCATGGTCTCTGAAGCCAGAATACTATTGCCGTTCTTTAAGTGGCAGGTGGTTAAAACCTGATAGGCTGCTCCAAAATCAGGCGTTGAAACTAGAGCCTCTTTTGCATATCGTTCTGCAGCCCCAAAATCATCTAATTGAATATACATATTGGCAATATTGGTTAGAAGAACAGGATTTGACGGCTCATATTCAAGGGCCTGCAAAAGTAAATACAGGCCATCCTCGGGGGCAACCTCAGTTAACATAGCCCCGTAATTGTTTAAAAGCAAGGGATGGGGGTATTCTTTGACAACTTGCCCAACCATGGCAATAATCTGATCATTTACTAGCCCAAAAAATTGAGCTTTCGCCATGTCATCCGCGAAATCCATAAGTATTTCAGCCCTGTCAGCCTTGTCGCTTTTTTTCAGCTCATCCATTACGGGTGATGTTATAGACTTTCCACCGTCTTGAAACTTTGTTATGATACCATCAATTTTATCGGCTAGTTGCTTCTCGGTCTGATGTGTGCCGGTATCTGCAGAATTATTCATCCGGGAACAGCCACCGAATAGAGAAAACACAATAGCAAGAATAAGGCTGTAGCAAATATACTTTCTCATAATATACCTCGCTATGGAATTAATAGAAGCAAAAGCCGGGTGAACCCTAATAATACCATATATTTTATCTTTTGTCTTAAAAGTGTTGGAAATGCAACTATTTAATCAAAATCAAAATCGCAAGGGAAGTCAAAAGAAAAAATCCTTAGAACCATTGCAATTCTAAGGATTTAATCTTTTGGAGCTACTGGCCGGAATCGAACCGGCGACCTATTGATTACGAATCAATTGCTCTACCGACTGAGCCACAGTAGCATGCCTTACTATTTTACAATCACAGAATTGGCCTGTCAACCGAAAATGACACAAAAAGAGGACATGCCGTGTTTTTAGGCTTGCCCACTTTACTCCGATGTCATCCTGAACGAAGCAGAGCGTAGTGAAGGATCTTATGTGTTAACGAAAAGATTCTTCGCTGCGCTCATAATGACCTCGTTATATGTACTATCTAAAGCCTTTGCGTTTCAGGAATGTAGGAATTTCAGGTCCTTCAGTGTCATCGTCTACAGCAACCAGGTTTTTGGCCGGCTCTTGATTTAATGGTTTCTTATTGTCAATACCAAGTAAATATCCCGGTCTCTTAATCTCAGGGCCTTTGGTGAAGCCTGTCGCAATAACTGTAATGACCAGTTCGTCTTTGAGGTTGTCGTCGATTACAGCACCAAAGATAATGTTGGCATCAGGATCAGCTGACGCCTGAATTAGCTCGGCCGCTAGGTTTACCTCCTGCAAGCCAAGATCCGATCCTCCTGTTATATTAAGAAGAACTCCTCTGGCTCCTTCAATTGAGGTTTCCAGCAACGGACTTGCTATTGCCTGTTTAGCAGCTTCTTCAGCCTTATTCTCGCCGGTTCCTCTTCCAATACCCATATGAGCAATCCCAGTGTCCAGCATAATGGTCTTTACATCGGCGAAGTCAAGATTAATAAGGCCGGGAACTGCAATAAGGTCCGAAATACCCTGCACGCCTTGCTTTAATACATCATCCGCTAAGTTAAAAGCCTTAACTAATGGCATTTTTTTATCTGCTATTTGTAGTAATCTGTCATTTGGAATTGTAACAAGTGTGTCCACTACAGCCTTTAACGCTTCCACACCTGCTTCGGCCTGCATCATCCGCTTTTTGCCTTCAAAAAGGAAGGGCTTAGTGACAACACCTACAGTAAGAATCCCCATTTCTCTGGCTATTTGAGCGATAACGGGAGCGCCTCCGGTTCCTGTTCCACCGCCCATACCGGCAGTTACAAAAACCATATCGGCATCCTTAATCGCCATGGCTATTTCGTCACGGCTTTCGTTGGCTGCCTTCTCACCGATTTCCGGATTTGCTCCGGCACCAAGGCCCTTGGTTAACTTGTCACCTATTTGAATTTTTGTTGTTGCTTGAGAAAGGAATAATGCTTGTTTATCAGTATTAACAGAAATGAATTCCACGCCACGCATACCTGCCGCTATCATTCGGTTTACGGCGTTATTTCCGCCTCCGCCGACACCAACGACTTTCAGGCGAGCAAAGCTATCCATGTCGATGTCAAATTCTAACACTTTTGTATCCTCCTTATATGTCATCTTGCGTAATTAACACATTATTAAAAACCTATAGAGCTTCATTATTATTATTATATATCAAACACATATAAAAGCAATATTTTTCTTTATAAATTCCCCATATAAACTCAAGATATTGGGGTTTTAAATATACACTTAAGGACAAATACCACACATATAGTGTTACTTTATATCATTTAGCTTTATCAGTTTTCTTCTTATATTGCCGATGTTCAAGAATATACGATTACCAAAGGCGAAAATAGCCGCAAGATGTATTTGAATTCCCAGTTTATCACCAATATATGCCAATAAAGCAGCTGTAAGTGAATTAGCAAAAAACCCTGATAGAAATATTTTAATATTAAATTTCCCTTCAAGAGATGCTGAATACCCTCCAATAATTGAGTCCAAAGCTGCCAAAATGGCAACTGCGGCATAATTTGAATAGGTTTGGGGTATATGAATAGGGATGAAAATACCTATTAAAAGCCCGGCAATGAGTCCAAGTAATGCTATCATGGAACCCCTCCTTAAATATGTATCTTAATCGGGTATGAAGCTCGGATTCTGGTCTCCCGAAAATTCTATTCTTCCGGTTTCCTTGGTGCTTATCTTCTTAAAAAATATTTCTTTTGTAAAATCAATTGTGTATTGAAGCTTGTCCTTTGGGTTGAATCTGACAATAATCCTATTGTCGAGAGACATGATAGCACTATTATCACTGACCATATCAACCCAATCCAAAACATCTGCAAGTTTTATGTTAGTATATTCATCGGAATTTCTAATTGTATTAATTATTTCAACACCTGTCAATATCAAAGAAATTTCCGATTCTTCCAATTGCCCACCTATGTTATATTTTTTAAAATCTATACCCCGTATTTCCTTCAAGCCCTGCGGTGGTTGGCTGTTCCCGGCTTCTAATACATAACCATTGGCATCCACCGTAAGATAATTGTCAAAGTAAACAATATAAGCTGCAGGTTCTCTTTCTGTAATCTGTATATTAACCCTATCCGGAAAATAAATTTTCACAGTACATGCTTTTACATAGGGTAGTTGATTAATCTTTTCTTCACTGTCAAGTAATCTGAGTTCTAATATCCCCTCTGGCTTAAGTCTTAGCTTGCGAAATCCGTTTTCCCCATATATTATCCCCGATGCTTCAATAATTTTTTCAGATGTATATCTGCTGCTTCCCTCAACCTCAATATCCTTTATATTAAAAATCGGTGCATACAGCAGAAAAACAAGGCTTAATGCCAATACAAAAACGAATAATAGTATTTTTAATCTTGTTTTCGCATGCCTCTTTTTTTTCATATGTACCTCTGCACTAATGTGCTCCTATGTATGTTTCACCTAATTGCAGGAATAATACCACATTTAATTATACCAATACCTGATTCAGTCTTCAACTCTTATGATTTTTGCCCCTACCTTCGACAGAATATTTTCCACTTTTTCATAGCCTCTGTCAATATATCCGACACCGGAAATAATTGTTTCACCTTCAGCAGCTAACCCGGCAATAATAAGTGCAGCACCTCCACGCAAATCCCTAGCCTCTACATTAGCCCCTTTTAGCCTTTCAATACCTCTTATTATTGCTGTTCTTCCTTGTATACTTATATCCGCCCCCAGCTTTTGTAGCTGTTCTGTATAACGGAATCTATTTTCAAAAACTGTTTCCACTATCACACTTGTACCTATGCTCTTAGTCAGAAGAGCAACTATCTGAGGTTGCATATCCGTGGGAAAACCCGGATAAGGAGATGTTCTGACAAGATCCAAAGCATTGAGTCTCCCATCAGCTTCCAAAGTTACTACACCGCCTGAGTAGCTTTTTATCCTGCAACCTGTTCGTCTTAAACAGTATAGGATTGACCCTATATGGTCATATTCTATCCCTGTGACTACCAGGCTTCCTCCGGTTGCTGCCACAGCAGAGAGATATGTTCCGGCCACAATCCGATCAGGAATTATTTTATGGATGGGCTCTGCTTTTATTTCCCGGATACCTTGGATTTTCACCACGCCTGTTCCGGCTCCGGTTATATTAACGCCCATTTCAATAAGGTAATTTTGTAGATCTTCAATCTCAGGTTCTTTAGCTGCATTTCTAATCAGCGTTTCTCCTTCAGCAAAGCAAGCGGCCAGCATAATATTTTCGGTTGCACCTACACTGGGATAGTCCAGTAGTACCTCGCAGCCTTGAAGCTTGGTGGCACTGACCCTCAACATGCCTTGGTTCACTCCGTCAACCTCAGCCCCCATTTGTTCAAGGGCGCGAAGAT
>CAYUZC010000007.1:16086-20750 GCA_964449525.1 uncultured Ruminiclostridium sp. | reverse complement strand
AATAACGGAGTGATTAAGGTTACCGGAGAGGAATTGAATATAAGGGAGATAACCAATGAGGAAATCATTATTGGAGGTAAAATTTCTAATATAGAATATGATGCCTAAAAGAGAGTTGGTTATATTATGTTTTTAGTTCATTTATGGAATTATATTAGAGGATATGTTATCATTATAGTTACCGGCAAAAGTATAGAACGCTTTATAAATATCTGTTCTAAGCGCCAGATTCTTTTGTGGGACATATTTAGATCCGATATGGATTGCGCTATTATGAAGGCAAGCCTTCGTGGGTTTCGCCTGATGCGACCTGCGGCAAAAAAATCCGGTTGCAGGGTCCATATTAAGAAAAAGTGTGGAGTTCCCTTTCTTCTGTATCGCTTTAAGAGAAGAAAGGGTTTTAAGACGGGATTATTGATTTTTGCATCCTTGTTAGTACTCTCCATGTCCATTATTTGGGACATCGAAATAATCGGTTGTGAGTCGGAAATGATTCCTAAGGTTATGAATGTCTTGAATGTGGATAATATAGGAAGAGGCAGCTTTAAGATGAAGCTGAATCCAAAAGATATAGCATCCAAAATAGCACTGAATGTTGACCAAATAGCATGGGCAGGGGTTGAAATCAAGGGCGTAAAATTATTTATTACAATTAAGGATAGCATTGATGCCCCGGTTCTTATTAATAATAATGAATCATTCAATATTATTGCCGAAAGAGACGGCTTAGTTAAGAATATGGAAGTATATGCTGGCAATGCATTGGTTAAAGAAGGGGAAACGGTAAGAAAAGGGCAGGTGCTTGTATCGGGTAAGCTTGAAAGCAAGAATCCTGAATTTGGTAGCCGTGATATCCATGCTCTTGGGAAGATAATGGCAAGAACATGGTATGAAAATTCTTTACCTGTGTCAAAGGTATACACTCAAAGGTTAAAAACCGGTAAGACTCATGAAATTGTTTATTTAAGATTTCTGGATAGCAGACTAAAGATATCCGGGGGGAATTTACCCTATGAGATGTTTGATACTGTTACTATTGAAAAGCCTATTACAGGTCCTTTTGGATTAAAAATACCCATAGGCCTGACTGTTGAAAAAAGCTCAGAAATAATTGAAAAAAAAATAGATTTGACATCGGAAGAGGCTCTTATTGTGGCTACAGAAACTGCCAAAGATGACCTATTGAAGAGAATACCTAAAGACTGCACTGTTGTTGATGAGATAGTAAAGCAATATAATGGGGATAATAATACAGTATACATACAAGTAGTTTTTGAGTGTGAAGAAGACATAGCGGGCTTAGAGCCCGTATTGCAGTAAAAACTAGGGAGAAAGGCAGAAAAGCTTTGGATACAGTTGTAGAAAGACAAATAGATTTACCCGAACCGGATTATACTTTAAACTTGTTCGGCGCAAATGATAAGAATATAAAAATGATTGAGGACAGACTGGATGTTAAAATTACGGCCAGAAACGATGAACTGCATATAGCAGGTTTTGAAAGTCGTGCCGATATTGCCGTTGATATCCTGAAAAAACTAATGACCATAGCAAAAAGTGAAGACAGCATAACAGAGCAAAATGTCCGTTATCTTCTGGATCTTACCGAGGAAGAGCGGATTGATAATGACAACATTTTACTTGATGAGATATGCGTAACCTACAGGGGAAAGCCAATAAAACCAAAAACCTTGGGGCAGAAAAAATATGTAGAAGCTATGCGCAAAAGCTCCATCGCTTTTGGCATAGGGCCGGCAGGTACGGGTAAAACTTTTCTTGCGGTTGCTCTTGCCGTAATGGCATTCAGAAAAAAGCTGGTGAGCCGTATTATTTTAACTCGTCCGGCCGTTGAAGCCGGGGAACGTTTGGGATTTCTTCCGGGTGATCTTCAGAACAAGGTTGATCCATATCTGCGCCCCCTGTATGATGCCCTTTATCAAATTATGGGCCCCGAGACCTATCAGAGCAACCTCGAAAAAGGCATTATTGAGGTCGCACCCCTTGCGTATATGAGAGGAAGAACTCTTGATGATTCCTTTATTATTCTAGATGAGGCACAGAATACAACGCCTGAGCAGATGAAAATGTTTCTCACTCGAATGGGAATAGGCTCTAGGATGGTTATAACCGGTGATATAACACAGATTGACCTTCCGGGAGGCAAATCCGGCCTTAATGAGGCCAGAAGGATTCTCAAAAACGTGGATGGGCTGTCCTTTGTTTATTTAACTGAGCGAGATGTGGTAAGGCACGAGCTTGTCCAGCAAATAGTAAAAGCGTATGAAAATGACGCGAAAGGCAGGGGCTTTTAAATGGCAAAAAAAAATAAAAAGGACAAAGAGATAAAACTTTTTAAGCTAGTGAAAAGCACTTCATTTCAAAGAATACTGGTAATTATATTAACCTGGCTGATTTTATCGGGAATAGTTGCGTATGAGGCGGCTCCTGTTAAATATAAATTAGAGAAAGGTGATATCTCCCAGTATGATATTCAAGCCCCCAGAGATATTGAAAATTCTATCTTAACAAGGCAAAAAGCCGAGGAAAAGGCTGCAAAACTTGCGCCTGTTGTTATTGATATCGATAATGCAAACAGTGATATGATAAATGGTGCATACGAATATTTTGAAGGTTTGGAAAAGCTTATTTCAAAGGTTAACAATGATATTGAGTACCAAACTCTTAATGAAAAAATACAAGGTATAGATAGGCAAGGCGAATATGAGGTTCTTTTTGACATGGACGAGCCCGTTTTAACCTCTTTGTTTACTGAGCAAGGCGGTGGAAACATTCAAATTCTTAAGAGTACTGTTATAAAAGCTATAATACCCGAACTGACCCAAAAGAGGCTGATGGAGGAGAATATAGCTATTGAGATAGCAACAGGGCTTGAGACTATAGGAGAAGGACATGCAAGTGAACCTTTAAAACCTATAGCAGTGGATGTTCTGCAAAAGGTAATAAAGCCAAATAGTCGTATTGATGAAGAAGCCACAAATGCCCAGAGAGAGGCGTATATCGAGAGCTACATCAAAGAAAATCCGGTTATTATTTATAAGGATGAGCGGATTATTAGCAAGGATGATGCGGTCACAGATGATAAATATGATGTTCTTAAGGAAATCAATTACATAGACAGTGAAGGTAAGCCTGATTATCTTCTTTATATAGCCGTTTTTGTTATAATTCTTCTGCTATTTATTAGCGCTTTTCTATATTTGAGAAATTTCCACCCGAAAGTTTATTATGATCGAAATTCCGTACTTTTAATATGCGTTTCAATACTTATTACCAGCTTGTTTGCCTGGGCTATTCGTGAATTCATACCCGATTTGTCCTATTTTATTATTCCGGTATTTATAACCCCGGTATTAATTGCGATTTTTTTAGGCATAGAGCCGGCTATAACCATAAATATAGTTCTTACCTTTAGCTTTTCGCTCATGGTGGGAGGAAATTTTGAATTTATGATTATGTCGGTTTTGGGAGGAACATTTGCTGCATTTTTCACTGCAAACGCCACCCAGAGAAGGAAAATATCACTGACAGGCTTTGCCTTAGGTTGTTTAAATGCTTTAGTTATAGTAATGGTAGGTTTGATTGAAAAGAAAAGTTTTGAAAATTTTTTGAATGACGGAGGTCTTGCATTTATTAACGGACTTCTTTCTATTATTCTTGCAATAGGCCTTTTACCGTTTTTGGAAACGACTTTTAATGTGGTAACACCGCTGAAACTTCTGGAATTAGCCGACCCTAATCATCCGCTTCTGAAACGGCTCCTTATGGAGGCACCGGGGACATATCACCATAGTCTAATGGTAGGGAACCTAGCCGAGGTGGCTACCCGTGAAATTGGAGGGAATGCACTTTTATCAAGAGTAGGCGCATATTTTCACGACGTCGGAAAGCTTAAACGTCCATACTTTTTTAAAGAAAATCAATTATCGGACAACCCCCATGACAAGCTTACTCCGAATCTGAGCACTCTTGTAATCACTTCTCACACAAAGGATGGGGAAGAATTTGCGGCAAAGTATCATCTGCCCAAAATAATTAGGGATATTATAACTCAGCATCATGGGAATACATTGGTTGCTTATTTCTATCACAAAGCGACTCAAGCCGATAAAACCGATGAACTTAATGAAGAAAATTTTCGGTATGAAGGCCCTGTTCCCGATACAAGAGAGGCTGCAGTAGTAATGCTGGCAGATTCGGTAGAGGCAGCTGTTCGCTCTTTGCCGGAAAAGACTCCTGGAAAAACTGAGGGGCTGGTTCGGAAAATTATTAAGGACAAGCTGGACGATGGCCAACTTAACCGTTGTGACCTTACTTTAAAGGATCTCAGTATTATAGCTGATAACTTCATGCAGGTCCTGAGCGGTGTTTATCATGAGCGCCCCGAATATCCCGAACTAGAGAAGAAAAAGAGCTTATCGGAGCTTGATAACAGCATATATAATATTTCTAAAAACAAAGAACAGAGGAGGGAAGTACCCAATGAAGCTGATAGTTTACAACCGCCAGAAAACACGGGAGATATCAAAGAATATACAGAAACTAATTGAAAGGGCCATTAAACTGTGTGTCGAAAAAGAGGGATTTCCCTTTCCGTGTGAGGCTTCTGTCACATTAGTAGATAATGAGGATATTCAAGATTTAAA
>CAYUZC010000007.1:3965-16076 GCA_964449525.1 uncultured Ruminiclostridium sp. | reverse complement strand
GATATTGACAAACCCACAGATGTACTTTCCTTTCCATCAATTGAATATATTAATGGTGAACCCCAAATACAACCCGGTGATACAGATCCCGATTCTGGTCAGGTATTTTTAGGGGATATAATTATATCCGTTGAAAGGGCCTTTGAACAGGCGCAGGACTATGGACATTCGGCGGAGAGGGAATTATCGTTTTTGGCTGTTCATGGAATATTGCATCTTTTGGGATATGACCATGAGACCGAAGATGATGAAAAGCTGATGTTTTCTTTACAGGAGGAAGTATTAAACGAAATGGAGCTTTTCAGAAAATGAAGAATAAAGGAATTGCTCAAAGCTTTAAGAATGCCTTTAAAGGATTATTCCATGCAATTTGTTCGGAGCGCAATATAAAAATACATACTTGCGTGGCAATAATGGTAATAGTTCTGGGAATGCTGTTGGAGCTTGATATTATACGCTGGATTGCCGTGGTGCTAGTAATAGGCTTGGTCTTTGTATGTGAATTGATTAATACTGCAATCGAATTACTCACCGACATGGTAACCATGGAATACTCAAAACAAGCCAAAAAGGTAAAAGATATCAGTGCAGCAGCAGTATTGGTAAGCTCAATTACTTCTGTTATAATAGGAATAATTGTTTTTATCGGACCTATAATAAATTTACTGAAATAGATTACGACAGCCTGTGCAGAAAGTATTTAGATATGTTTTGCACAGCCGGAGACAGATAGGTTATATATGGATTTATTTTCTATACAAAAAATATTATTAATGACACCGATTTTGTTTATTGCCTTACCTATACACGAGCTTGCTCATGGTTGGGTTGCTTATAAATTAGGTGATTCAACGGCAAAACAAAATGGAAGACTTACCCTGAACCCATTTAAACACCTGGACCTTATAGGTGTATTGATGATGTACACCGTGGGTTTTGGTTGGGCGAAGCCGGTTCCGGTAAATTTCAGCAACCTGAGAAATCGTCGCTCGGGAAGTATTCTGGTTGCAATGGCCGGCCCTATGTCTAATATACTTCTGGGCTTTATAAGTATATTTATCGGAGGCATCATAGCAAAGCTGATTGAGGTTGGTATAATAGTGATTGCCAATGAAAAAATGTTACAAGTTTTCGTATACGTCGCATATTTTTTCTTTATTCTTGTCACTGTAAACATTAATCTAGCTATTTTCAATATGTTACCTGTGCCACCATTGGACGGGTCACGGCTTATATCTGGATTCATTCCCGAGGAGTCATTTAATAGGTATGCCCGCTATGAGATGTTTATAGGACTTGCGTTTTTTGCACTAGTAGTATTAGTACCTAATGACTTCTTAAGTACATTTATTAGGACAGTTGCAGGACCTATTTTTCGTAGCATGGCGTTAACAACCGAAACTATTTTAGGTATAAATGCCGATAATGTGTTTTGGAGAATTATGCAGGGTATCATTCAATAGATTGGGAAATATTTTGAAATCATCATATAATTACTAAACAGAATTCAGACAAGGATATCGGAAGATTATTATGAAGCTTATCACCAGTGCAATAAAGAATTCCCGGAAGATAGATCATCTTGAAAAATTGGCTCGGACGGGCGTAAATACCATTGTTCATGGTATTTCTGATTCGCAAAAAAGGCATTTAGCAAATACAGTGGCCGAAGTGTCAGGGCTTAAGGGCTTGTATGTGGCATGGAATGAAATGCAGGCCAGACAGGCCTATCTCGATTTATCATATCTGACAGATAACAAAGCCGTGTATTTATCGAACCGTGAGATAATGCTTTATGATGTGGAAGCAAGGAGCTTTGAGCAGACGCAGGATAGGATTTCATCGCTGGCACGTATCCTCAAGGGCGATTATAAATTTATTGTGACCTCTGCCGAGGCACTCATGCATTTTATCATGGACCCGGATGAATTTGAAAAGAAGCTTATTACACTTAAGCCCGGAGATACAGTTGACTGGAATGCTTTAGAAGAAACATTACTGATACTTGGCTATAACAGGGAAGAAAAGGTGGAAGGCCGCGGGCAGTATGCTAAGCGGGGAGGAATTCTAGATATATACCCTGTTAATAGTGACATGCCCTGTCGGATTGAGTTTTTTGATATAGAAATCGATTCAATGCGCTGGTTTTCTGAAGATACACAACGTTCGGTGGGAAATTGTGAGGAGCTCAGCATATATCCCGCAAGAGAAATAGTATATTCCAGATCTGACATCGAAGCAATTGCAGGTAGAATCAGAGAGGCACTGGCCGAGACAATTCCTCTTATTTCTTATGAGCTTCGTCCCATTCTTTCTAAAAATATTGAAAAGTATATAGAAAAGCTACAAGATAACCACTATTTCACCGGTGTAGATAAATTTATTCCATATCTGATTGAGAAAAAAGCCTGCCTTTTTGACTATTTAAAAGAAAAGCATTTAGTTTTCTTTGAGGAATCACAAAGAACCAGGGAGCGTATGCAAAATGAGAAGGAGGCATTGGGGAACCTATGCGAAACACTCATGGAAAAAGGCATGATTCTTAATGGTACATTCTCCATGCTTTTTGACGCGGATACACTTCTTGAAAGAGCAAGAAAAAACAGCCTTATTACACTCGAATCCTTAGCAGAAGATTATTCATTGGCGGGAGATAAAACAGAGATAATTGAAATAAGAGGCTCAGGAATTAGCCCTTATAATGGAAAGCTTGAGTTAATCGAAGATGATATAAAAGCATGGTTAAAAGATGACTTCCGAGTAGCTTTTCTGTGCTCATCCGAGGATAGGTTAGATAGATATATTGATGATTTAAGAGAAAAAGATGTTAAAGCAAGCAAGGTAGACGAAGTGGGGAAATGGCCCGAGGGAGTATCTACGGTTGTTGTGTATGGGCATCTTCAGACAGGATTTGTATATAAAGATGAAAAGCTTGTTGTTTTAGCCGAAAGTGATATATCCGGGGTAAGATCCGGGCAGCACAGGAAGAGAATAGGCGAAAAGGGAAAACGAATTTCATCCTTTACTGATTTAAAGATTGGAGACTATGTGGTTCACCAGGCCCATGGTATCGGAGTATATAATGGCATAGAGCAGTTGGTGGTTGAAGGTATAAGAAAGGATTATCTAAAAATAAGCTATAAGGACGGAGGCTTTCTTTTTATACCTACAACCAGTATGGATCTTATCCAAAAGTATATAGGTGCCGAAGGGCGAGAACCCAGACTGAATAAACTAGGCGGTACTGAGTGGACTAAAGCTAAGGCACGGGTTAAGGAATCTCTGAAGGCTTTAGCTGATGATTTGATCCGGATACAGGCAGAGCGACGGAATACCAAAGGCTATTCTTTTTCACCTGACACGGTATGGCAAAAGCAATTTGAAGAGATGTTTGCTTACGAGGAAACCCCTGACCAGTTAAGATGTGTAGCCGAAATAAAAGCGGATATGGAATCGGTGTCTATTATGGACCGCCTTCTTTGCGGGGACGTGGGATACGGCAAAACAGAGGTAGCTATTCGTGCGGCTTTTAAGGCTGTAATGGACGGTAAGCAAGCAGCATTTTTAGTTCCCACTACAGTTCTGGCTGCGCAGCATTTTGAAACCTTCAAAAAAAGGTTTTCTGGGTTCCCTATTAAGGTTGAGATGCTAAGCAGGTTTAAATCAGCTTCAGAACAAAAGGCTATAATAAGGGAATTAAAAAGTGGCAGAATAGATATCATAGTCGGCACTCATATGATACTTGGAAAATCGATGAGTTTTAAAGATTTAGGATTATTGGTAATAGATGAGGAACAACGCTTCGGTGTTGAGCATAAGGAAACTATAAAGTTACGCTACCCAAAGGTGGATATACTGACTCTTTCCGCTACACCAATACCAAGGACGCTAAACATGTCTCTTTCAGGCATCAGGGACATAAGCACACTGGAGGATCCTCCCGAGCATAGATATCCGGTTCAGACCTATGTGGTTGAACATAGGGAGGATATTATTCAAAACGCTGTAAACCGCGAACTGGCTCGGAGCGGTCAGGTATTTTATCTTTTTAATAGGGTGAGAGGTATTATGGCTAAAGTGTCGCAAATTCAGGCTTTAATACCTGAGGCCAGAATCGGTTATGCCCATGGACAAATGGGTGAAAGAGAGTTAGAGAGAGTTATTCAATCCTTCTTGGATAAAGATTTTGATGTGTTGGTATGCACAACGATTATAGAATCGGGTATTGATATGCCAAATGTAAATACTATTATTGTAGAGGATGCAGACAGATTAGGCCTTGCTCAGATGTATCAACTTAGAGGAAGGGTAGGAAGGTCAAACCGTCTGGCATATGCATATTTAACATATAAAAGGGACAAGGTTTTAAGTGAGATTGCGGAAAAGCGATTAAGAGCCATAAAAGAATTTACTGAGTTTGGGTCGGGCTTTAAAATAGCAATGAGAGATTTACAGATAAGAGGGGCCGGGAATATTCTGGGTGCCGAGCAGCATGGGCATATGGAATCGGTGGGATATGATATGTATTTAAAGCTGCTGGATGAAACCGTTACTGAGCTAAAGGGTGAGCATGTTACTAACAGGGCAGTGGACACCACTGTTGAGATATTGACCAGTGCATACATTGATGCTTCCTATATCAAGGATGAAGAACAAAGAATTGATATGTACAGAACCATCGCTACTATCGAAACTCAGGAAGATATATTGGACATAAAGGATGAATTGATTGACCGATATGGTGATATCCCTATGGCAACAAATCAGCTTATTGATATAGCATATATAAAAAATCTTGCCTCATCTCTTGGATTCTCCTCGGTTAAACAGAAGGAGGAACTGGTGCTTCTGGCTTTTGCGGATCAAGGTGGGGTGCCGTTAGAAAAGGTTGGAGAGCTTATGAGCCAGTGGAAGGGCAGATTAATGTTCAGCGCAGGAAAACAACCTTATTTATCTCTTAGGGTAAAAAATATGAGACCCGACGAAATCCTTGAGAATATTAAAATTCTGTTACAAGTGCTACAAAAATTGCAGTTGAGGCCGTGAAGATTTATAATAAATGTATATTGCCCAAAATAGTCGACAAACACAATGTCGGATATTTATATCTGACTTGTATTTTTGTACAACAAAAGGATGGAAAACATGGACAAGAAAGACATGATAAATAAGGCCAAAGTGCCTCAAAAGAAAAAGCTGATAAAAACTCAGCGCGAAAGAAACATTACCAGGATAATTATCACGGTTGCTATTTTGCTGATTGTTGCCATAGTATATTATTTAATCGATTCAGCAAGATATGTGGCTACAGTTGACAAACATAGAATATCAAAGTCTTTATATCAATTTTTCTTACAACAACAGCTCTCTTCTACAGAAAACGAGGAGGGACTTACGACACAGCAAGAAAAGGACAAATTCTGGACAACGGTGTCAGATGGTCAGGACCCATATGAGACAGCGAAGCGAGAAGCTTTGAATTACTCAAAAGAATTTATGATTCAATATATTAAAGCTAAGGAAATGGGCTTAAAAATTGATTCGACCATAAAGGAAAAGACTGCATCAATGATAACTTCTGTAAAGGGTGAATTAACTGATAAACAGTTTAAGGAGACATATAAAACTACTGTTACCGAACTTCAGAAAATATATGAAATATTCAGTGTGATAGAGAATTATAAGAGTAAGTATTTAGAAGAACAATTTAAACCTGATGCATATACCGAGGAGCAGATTGAAGCCGAATATAACGAGAATTCAAAGCAGTATGACATGGCGGATATAAGCTATGTAACACTATTAAAAACAGATGAAACCGGTGCCGAACTCTCCGAGGAAGAGATAGCCGAAAAGAAAGGAAAAGCCGAAGAGGTATTGAGCAAAATACAGCAAGGGGAATCAATGGATAAGCTGATTGCCGAATATACCGAGGAAATAGTGCCACCTTCAGAAACAGAATCCGAACCCAAAGTTCCGGGTAAGGCTAGCATAACCTATAGTCAGAATGCCATGTACCAGTACTATCTGGAATGGGAAGTCTTGGAATGGGTTTTTACAAATAAACCGGGTGATTATAAAATCATTGAGGGCAGCTACTTTATTTATGTGGTAAAGATTGAAGACAAGACAGAATTTGATGATGTCAAAGAAATGGTAAAAAGCTCAATGGAATATTATGCCGGTGAGGAATTCTACAATAGCGCAATAGAGAGCTGGGGCCTGGAAGCTAAATATAATATTATTAAAAATGAGCTGGTCTATGATTCTATTTCCTATAAATAAATAATATAAATTGCCAATAGTAATAGAAGGAGCTGAATTGAAGGTTAATACTTTCGGTTCAGCTCCTTTTTGGTATATTGAGAGTTTTTAAGGCATACATTTAAGCATGTCCTTATTCCCTATGGAGGTTTATTATGGGGCAACAAAATTACAGAATAGAAGGCTTAGATATGTTGCTTTCAGCATATCTTCCCGACAGAATCAAAAAAGCTGTTAAGGGAATTAAAAATAATTACGTAAACGAGATGGAGGAAATAAGAGTTCGGAGTGGTCTTCCACTCATGGGGGTATTCTCAGGAGCGGATTATTTTATCGGTGAAGAAGGATCTTTATCTCACGATTGTAAGTCGGCACTCAATATAACTGCAAAGGAAGTAAATTCATTGTTCCTTCTAATATGCGAACAATCAATTTATGCATACCAAGAAGAAATAATAAGAGGATTTATCACCTTGAAAGGTGGGCATAGAGCCGGTATTTGTGGCACTGTAGTATATGAGGGAGACAGGATAAAAGCAATAAAGGATATTTCCTCAGTTAATATCAGATTTTCCAGGCAGGTGAAAGGTTGTGCTAAAGATGTATTTCAACTGCTAAAACGAAATAATCAAGATATTTACAATACATTGATTCTATCACCGCCCCGATGCGGGAAAACCACAATTCTAAGAGATTTATGTCGCCTGATAAGCCAAGGGCTTGACAGTGATCAGTTTAAGGGATTAAGAACCGCGGTTATAGATGAAAGATCAGAGCTGGCTGCTAGTTTCAGAGGGATGCCTCAAAACGATTTGGGACCGAGAACCGATATCTTGGACGGATGCAGGAAAAGTCAGGGAATCGAAATGATGCTAAGAGGTATGGCCCCCCAGGTAATTATTGTTGACGAACTGGGAGCGATAGGAGATGCAGAAGCGATAAGAATGGCATGGAATGCCGGCGTCAGAATTATTGCCACTGCCCATGCCTTTGGCCTTGAGGATTTTAAGAGAAGGCTGGGTGTTGGTCAGCTTGCTACAAAAGATGGCTTTGAGAGAATAGTTATTCTCGGGATGGACAACGGAAAAAGATGGACAAGGGTGATGAATATAAATGGTAATGACCTTAGCGTTTTGGCTCAAGATAATAGGAAGCATAATGGTGTTTGTAGGGTGCACAGCCACGGGAATGAAGCTGTCAACGAGGCTTGCCGAGAGACAGCGTGCGTTATCAAAGCTCATAGAGATTCTCCTTAATTTAAGAAACCAAATTTGTGGTCTGGGGATACCTCTGTTTTCGGCCTTTGAAAATATAGGGAAGGAACGAATTGGCGGGATGTGGTCGGAGGTATTCACTGAATGTGGAAGGATAATGGAAGAGCAGCATATGGACGCCGGAGAAGCATGGAGAATGGCAATTGATAGAGGAGGGGGAAACCTCCCATTTAGTGAATCGGATTGGCTCGAACTCACCGATTTCGGAGAGATGTTAGGAAAATCCGACAGACAAAACCAGGAATCAGTATTGGATTTGGAAAAAGATAATCTTGAAATTCTTGAAAAGAAAGCTATGGAAGCTGTGAATACAAAGGGCAAATTATACAGAAATTTGGGAGTTCTCAGCGGTGTTGCAGCGGTAATTTTATTGATATAATTCAATATTTATTGCGGATGAAGCCCTCATTAAAATTTTGTTTTAAGGGGATACATACATGAATGTGGATTTAATATTTAAGATTGCCGCCATTGGCATTCTGGTGTCCATCCTGAATGTTGTGCTTACAAAGTCGGGTCGTGAGGAAATGGCCATGATGACTACATTAGCCGCTGTAGTGGTAGTTTTGTTAATGGTTGCAAAAGAGATTGTTAAGCTTTTTGATACAGTTAAAGCCTTATTCGGCTTTTGAAAGGGCTAAGAAACCTTATGGAAGCAGAACTTATCCGCATAGCGATACTGGGGATCATAGCGGCTATTTTTGTAGTAGTAATATCAGAAAAGAAGCCCGAGATGGGAATGCTGCTTGGACTTGTCTTTGGGGTTATAGCTCTTATGATAGCCTTTGGAAAAGCCGGTGCAATTATCAAAGCGCTGGAAGATACCATTGAGAGTGCAGGGATTGACGCAAAGCTATTAGTACCAGTGTTAAAAATTACAGGAATGGCATACATAACACAGTTTTCCGTGGATGTATGTAAGGATGTGGGACAAAATTCAATAGCAGGCAAAGTTGAGACCGTAGGAAAAATTATGATGTTGCTGGTGGCAGTGCCTATTGTAACATCACTGATACATATTATTTCTAGCATTATATAAGATTAGAGCACAGAACAAACTGCGTTGTAACTTTTTTTATATAAAGAAGGAGAGAGGTACATTGGGTTCAATAAATCGAAATAAAATACGATTTTCAATCTTTATATTCCTTGCTGTGTTCTTTTTATCCACGCCTGTAGCTGCTTTTCAGGATACAGAGGGCGAATCGGTAATAAGTAAGGATATTATGGAGGAGAAGCTTAATAATGGCGAAATAGATACGGTAAGGGATGCAGTGGATAAAGCATTAAACAAATCACAAATATCGAAAGCCTACCGCTTAAGTTCAGAAGAAATTATTGAGGATGCTCTTAGTGGAATGCCCATAGATAGCTTGAAAGGGCTTCCGAAAGTACTCGTTGCAGTCCTTGGCAAAGAAATAAAAGTAAACATTGTTCTGATTTTGCAGTTGTTTGCGATAATGTTGCTGGGAGCTGTTCTAAGGGCGTTACAGCCCTTAGAAAACGGAATTGCCAATGAAACGGCCAAGTTAGGTGTCAATGGTATATTAATTATCGTTGCGTCTGTGAGCTTTGGAAGCGTGGTTCAAATTGCGAGATCAACCATAGAAGCCATGCAGTCTATAGCTTCCTTGGTGATGCCTGCTCTCATTGCTCTTATGGCGGCTTCGGGAAGAATTATCTCTGTTAAGGCCATACAGCCATTAATGCTTGTAGGAGTAAATATGGCCTGCGAGATTTTTAAAACCGTGATTTTGCCATTAACAGTTATGGCCGGTACTCTCTTTTTAGTAAACAGCATGTCTGAGCGATTTAAGCTAAGTACATTGGCCAAGCTCATTAAAAGCAGTGCAGTTTGGATTACCGGTACCATCACGTTAGTGTTTTCAATCTTAATAACAATACAAAAGATAGCCGGTTCGTCAATAGATGCTGCAACCATAAAAACGACCAGATTTGCTATCGGTACCTTTATCCCGGTCGCGGGCAAATATATGACAGATGCGGCGGAGACAATACTACTCTGCACATCGGCAGTAAGTAATATTGCCGGGATATTAACTGTCATAGGCCTGGGATTAGTTTTTGTAGTACCGTTTATCAAAGTGTTTATTATAATGATGGCCTTTCGTTTGGCTGCGGCTTTAGGTTCGCCGATTTGTGATGAAAGTATTTACGATGCATTGTCTGATACAGCCGGCTGCATTTCAGTAATGCTTGGAATAATGGGTGCTTCTTTGTTCGTGATTATATTGTTAACGGGAACCTTGATGAATTCGGCTGGAGTGATGGCGTAGGGAGATTTAAGATGGATGCTTTGAGATCATGGATTATTACTCTTGTATCGATAGCAATTATTTGTTCGATAATAGAGAAATTTGCTCCCCAGGGGAATCTTAATAAGTATGTGAAGCTTATTTGCGGCTTGGTTGTAACTGTAGTAATTGTCACACCTGTATTAAATCTATTAAAGGGGGATTTTGAAATTGACAGCATGGCATGGAATCAGTATATAAAAATGTCGGAGGGCGAGCTGAAAAACAGGGTAGAGAAGCTTCAAAAAGAGGATTCAAGTCAAATGCTTGAGCTTTATAGAATATCATTAACAAACGACATTAAAACACGCTTTAAAGGACACAGGGAGTTTATTGTAACAAACGTTGACGCTGTAATGTTTGAAGATGCTGAGGATGAAAAATTTGGCTTACTGAGGAGCCTTTATCTCAGGTTGGAGCCGGCAAGAGATAATAATATGAAAACCATCAGTACCGAAACGGTTACTTATATAAAGAATCAGCTTATAGCAGCCTTTGCGATTAAAGAGGATCAGATAATTATTGATCTTAACGCGTTTAGTGGAGGATAGTATTATGTTTAAAGGGATTACAGGATTTTTTGTTAAGAAAAACGGAACCGCCCAAAAGAGAAAATTATCTACAATCGAAAACTTAATTGTAATAGTCATAATTGGAGTTATCATTATTTTGGCAGGC
Source organism: uncultured Ruminiclostridium sp. (assembly GCA_964449525.1). Taxonomy (GTDB): domain Bacteria; phylum Bacillota; class Clostridia; order DSM-8532; family DSM-8532; genus DTU059. Next base: position 5,545 of record CAYUZC010000007.1, on the reverse strand, counting down.
GCTTATTTGGCCAATTCAAATGATACTGAAGATACCATGAATGAAGCCAGCAGCCTTTCAAACACTGACAGACAAATAACACAATCAAGTGTAGCGGTAGAGGGACAGAATATTGTTTCTGATATAGAACTAAGACTATCAGAGCTTCTATCAAAGGTGGAAGGAGCGGGACAAGTCAGTGTTATGGTATATGCGGATACAGGAAGCGAGCAGGTACCGGCCTATAATGATGAACAGGATACCAGAAATGATGAAAGAGCCGACGGGAAGACATCAGAAATCAGTGAGACACGACAATTGGCCTTATCTGGGACAGATGAACCTGTTATTCTTAAAGTAATTATTCCCCAGATTAAGGGTGTCGTGGTTGTAGCAGAAGGAGCTGATGACATACTTATAAAGGCTCAGCTTAATAATGCAGTTTGTACTCTTTTGGGAATTCCCGAGCACAGAGTTCAGATATTGAAGCATAAATAGGGTAGCTATGTAAATATAATTATATATAGAAAATTGTTCTTTAGTGAATACAGACTTGCTGAAAAGCATTATCCTTTGAATATTTGGGCGGAGGGAAAGGTATGAAAAGAAAACAAATTGTTGTACTCGGGCTGGTACTGGTAATAATTTCAGTAGGAATACTTCAGTATAACTATAATTCATCAGGAGAGGCAGCCAAAATTGATGGTGAAGGCCTTGCCCTCGAACAAGACATGGATCTTGAGGACATACCAGGAGCGGCCGTATATGTGGAAAACTCAGATACTGCTGAAATTGACAAAGCAATGGCGCAGGCTCAGCAAACAGGTGGATTCTTTGCACAGGCACGTATGGAAAGAGACAAAGCAAGAAGCAGACAAAAGGATGAACTAAAAGTTCTGGCCCAGGCTACAGATGGTACTGTTGCAACATCTACTGCAATAAACTCCTTAGAAGCACAGGAGCAACTGCTCGCCATAATTAGGAGGGCGGAAGCCGAAAGTACTGTTGAGACTTTAGTAAAACAAAAGGGCTTTGACGATGCATTGGCTTATATGAGCGATACCGATAATGTAGATGTTATTGTTAAGGCATCGAGCCTTAATTCCCAAGAGGTAGCTCAGATAAGTGATATTGTGGTGCGCCATGCCGACGTATCCATGGATAGGATTACAGTAAAAAATGTAGACTAGACAATCAAATATGAATTAGAGCAATTGATACATAAAAAAACTATAATATGCAAAAAAACGTACCTTGGGTACGTTTTATCTTTATGCTTTAATTAATCAATATTATTCTGCTGATATCGCATTATAAGCCTTTTGAAGCTGGGATTTTTTTCTGGAGGCGGCATTCTTATGAAGAAGATTTTTAGAAGCAGCCTGATCCACCTTTTTTATGGCATCCTTCAGCATATCCTGAGTTTCGGGAGCCTTTGCTTCAATAGCCTCGCGATAATTACGAAGAGTGGTCTTAAGCGCAGACTTCTTTGTACGATTCTGCAAGTTCTTACCTTCGCTTGTCTTAACTCTCTTAATCGCTGATTTTATGTTAGGCATTATGTTCACCTCCTACTGATTAGTGCAACACACAATATAATA